>CAYMCD010000102.1:0-11799 GCA_964388845.1 uncultured Verrucomicrobiota bacterium | reverse complement strand
AAGCGGCTCTGTTCTGTGTAGCATCATGCGCAAAGATTTAGGACGTTGTGTTTAGGAGTTGGGGAAAGGGAGATCGGGGAAACTTCCTTCTCTTCCCAACTCCTGACACCCGATCCCCGACGCCCTTGCCATCACGCTGAAGTCCTCGTCGGCCCAGCCGCGCGCCACGGCGGCTTCCAGCCGGCGAATCACGGTCTCACACACCGGCATCGGCGCGATTCCGCAGTCGCGTGCGAGGCGCAGGTCCTTGAGCATATGCCGGACGGCGAACTGCGGGGTGAAGTCGCCGGCGCGCAATTTGGGCTCCTTGATCTGCATCGCCCCGGACCACGCCATGTTCGTTTTCATCAGCGCGAAGAACGGCTCGTCGGGCAGCGCATGGCCGCGCGCGAACACGAGCGCCTCGCACAGCGCGGCGATCTGTGCGGCGATGGCCAGGTTGGACGCGAGCTTGAACGCGGCGGCCTGCGGGCCCGCGCCCACGCGGTACTGCTGGTGGGACAGCCGGTCGAGCGCCGGCTGCGCACGCGCGATGTCGGCCTGCGCGCCGCCGAGATAAAACACCGTGCGCCGCGTCTCCGCGCCGGGCTTGCTGCCGGTGAACGGCGCTTCGATGTAGGCCGCGCCGGTCCCGCGGACGAGCGCCTCGAACCGCGCGCTGTTCGCGGGGTCTATGGTGCTGGTCTGGAGGACGGCGTGCCGGGATTGGAGATGCGGCGCGATCCGGTTCAAGACCGTTTCCACGGCCGGCGGATCGGCGAGGCAGAGGATCAGAATCTCCGACCCGCGCGCCACGTCGCACGGATCGGACGCCCACGTTGGGAAATCGGGCTTCGGCGTGCGGTTCCACGCGGCGGAGAGCGCGCCGTCCTCGTGGAGGTTTCTCGCCCAGATGGAGCCGATGAGACCGAGTCCGATGACGCCGACCTTCATGCCCCCAGACTACGGTGAAAGTCCCATCTTTTCCAGCTTGGGCCGGATCACGGCCCGGCAATAACCGGCGCGGCGATTGCTGGCGTAGTATTCCTGGTGGTAATCCTCGGCCTTGAAAAACGTCGCGGCCGGCGACACCTCGGTGACGATCGGATCGTTGAATTTTCCGGAGGCCCGCAGTTTTTCAATGGACGCGGCCGCCGCGTCGCGTTGCGCGTCGCCGTGGGTGAAGATGGCCGAGCGGTATTGCGTGCCGAGGTCGTTGCCCTGCCGGTTGAGTTGGGTCGGGTCGTGCGCCTGCCAGAACAGGGCGAGCAACTCCGCGAACGACACGCGGGCGGGGTCGAATTCGATTTCCACCGCCTCGGCGTGGCCGGTATCGCCGGAGCAAACCTGTTCGTAGGTGGGGTGTTCGACGTGTCCGCCGGTGTAGCCCGAGTCGGCGCGGAGCACGCCGGGGATCTGGTCGAACACCGCTTCGATGCACCAGAAGCAGCCGCCGGCGAAGGTTGCGATTTCCGTTCGTTCGGGCGTGGTCATGGCCTGCGCTCCTTTGGAGGCGGGGCGTCGTATCGCCCCGGCGTGAAGCCAGCCCACGATCCCCGCGGCAAGAAACAGGGCAAGAATCCCCACGCGTTTCATGACGGCGATTCGCATGGGCTCGCCGGACCTTACGGGAAGCGGGCGGTACATGCCGCTAATCTACGCCAAAACTCCTCCGCCCGCGCCGCCAATCGTGCAGCAGCTCGCGCAGCGCGGAAACCCCCTCCCGGGTGGAGGCCGAGAGGGGGAGCGGGTCCAGGCCCGTGGCGGCGCGGAACGCCTTCAGGTTTTCCGCGGCCTCGGGGACGTCCATTTTGTTCGCAACGACAAGGAAGGGGCGCGTCGCGAGCGCCTCGGCGTAGAGGCGCAGCTCCTCCTTGAGATGCGAAAAATCCTCGACCGGGCTGCGCCCGTCCGCGCCGGCCATGTCGAGGACGTAGAGAAGGAAACGCGACCGCTCGATGTGGCGCAGGAAGTCGTGCCCGAGTCCGACGCCCGTGTGCGCGCCATCTATCAGCCCCGGGATGTCGGCCATTCGCAGCGAGGTGAAGTCGTCAAACTGCAGCGTGCCGATCAGCGGGTTGAGGGTGGTGAACGGGTAGGGCGCGATTTTCGGATGGGCCGCGGTGAGCGCGGCCAACAGGGTTGACTTGCCCGCGTTCGGATAGCCGACGAGCCCGACATCGGCGACCGTTTTGAGCTCCATCACGATCGTGCGCGCGTCGCCGGGGGCGCCCTCTGTGAATTCGGTCGGCGCGCGGTTCGTCGAGGACTTGAAGTGGATGTTCCCCCGGCCGCCGCGCCCGCCTTGCGCGACGAGCAGCGTGTCGCCGTCGGCGATGACCTCCCCCAGGAAGATCCGTTCGGCGCCGTAGACCGCCGCGCGCGGGTGGTGCTCGTCGTCCTCCTCCGGGACCGGGGCGCCCGGCTCGATGGAGGGGATATGCCACGCCTGGGTCCCGCAGGGGACCGGCAGGTGGAGATCGGCCCCGCTTTCCCCCGTCTGCTGGGCGCCCTTCCCGCGGCCGCCATGCTTCGCGCGCTGGATCGGCTGGAAATACAGGCTGACCAGCGAATCCACGTCCTTGCTGGCCCGCAGGAAAACGCTGCCGCCCAGGCCGCCATCCCCGCCGTCCGGCCCGCCGAGCGGGACATACTTCTCGCGCCGGAAGGAGGCGCACCCGTCCCCGCCGTTTCCGGCGAACACCTGCACGACCACGCGGTCCTTGAATGCGATGCCTTTCATGGGGAGCGAGTTGGGAGGTGGGGAAAAAAGAAGCGCGCCCGGCCGGAGCCGGACGCGCTTCCCGTGAATCTAATTCCGCATCAGGCCGTCGCGGCTTCGCGGACGTTGATCCGTCTGCCGTCGCGATCGAACTCGACCGTGCCGTTTTTGAGGGCGAACAGCGAAAAATCGCGCGCCTGGCGGACGTTGGACCCGGCTACGAATTTCGTGCCGAGCTGGCGGACGAGGATGCTGCCCGCGCTCACCTGCTGCCCGCCGAACGCCTTGACGCCGTGCCGGCGGCTCTGGCTGTCGCGGCCATTGCGTGTCGAACCCTGTCCCTTTTTATGAGCCATTCTGCACCTCCCTCACGCGGAAACGGACGCCACCTTCAAGCGGGTCAGGCTCTGCCGGTGCCCGATTTTCCGGTGATACCCCTTGCGGCGCTTCTTCTTGAAATTGATCACCTTTTCGCCCCGGTGCTGCGCGACGATTTCCGCGACCACTGCGGCGCCGGACACGACCGGTTTGCCCAACACCAGCGCGGAACCGGCGTTAATGGCCAGCACGCGGTCCAGCGTCACCTTCGCCCCGGGCTCGCCGATCAGCTTCTCGACGTCCAGCAGGTCGCCCTGCTTCACGCGATACTGCTTGCCGCCGGTCTCAATTACTGCATAAGCATCCATGGAAGTTCCCCAAACAAAGGGCGAGAAGCTACAGACCCCGCGCCATGCTGTCAATCCCCAAACCCGCCGCCAAACCCCGCGCGATTCGAGCCCCCCGCCACATCCCGCGGCCCACCCGCCGGCCGATCCGGTGGCCGTGGGTCCGACTGGGTTTCATGGCCATCGCCGCCCTCGCCCTGTTCGGCCTGGGGGCCGATCTGGTTGCCCTGCGCCTGAAGGCGGACAAGGCCTTGGGTGACCCGGGCGGTTCCTCGCTGGTGTCCGACGCCCTGGTCGAAGTAAGCACGGCGCCGCTGCGCTATGCCGATCCCGCCGGCCGGTTTTCCATCGCCCATCCCCCTTCGTGGGCCGCGTATCCCTTCCGGCAGGAGGGCGACTATGACGTCACGCTGCGCGGTCCGCACCGGATGGAAATCGCCATCATGACCAAGGCCGTCGGCCCCGCCGGCCTGGCCGCGGTCCGCGGCGCGCTCGAACAGGCCGAGGAGCGACTGCGGATTAACACCCGGATCGAAACGATCGAGTTCCTGGGCCATCCGGCCTACAAACGGTTCCTGCCTCTCGGCGCCATCACCGTGGAGACCCGCGATTTCGCGGTCGGCCCGGTCCATGTCCACATCGCCGCCAGCGCCCCGCGCGCCTCCTTCGACGACCTGCGCCCGGTGCTGGTCGAGATGTTGGACAGCGTACGGGTGAGCGGAGATTGACAATCAGTATTCAGCGACCGAACACCGAACACCGAACACCGAACACTGAATACTGGATACTGGATGCTGAACACCGGACACTGAACACTGGACACTGATCCGGCTCCCGGAACACTATCCCCGCATGTCCGAATCCACGCCCATGATGGCCCAATACCGGCGCATCCGCGCCGAATTGCCGCCGGACACCATCCTGTTTTTCCGGCTGGGCGATTTCTACGAGATGTTTTTCGACGACGCGAAGACCGCCGCGCAGATCCTCGACATCGCGCTCACGAAGCGGCAGGCCGTTCCGATGTGCGGCGTGCCGTATCACAGCGCCGAGCTCTACCTCGCGAAGCTGATCCGGGCGGGACTCAAGATCGCGATCTGCGACCAGATGGAGGACCCGTCCGCCGCGAAGGGAATTGTCCGGCGCGAGGTCACGCGCGTCGTCACGCCCGGCACGGTCCTCGAGGACCACGTGCTCGAGTCGAAGCGGAACAACTACCTCGCGGGCCTCGCCGCCTCCGGCGGCGGTTACGGCCTTGCGTTCCTCGATCTTTCCACGGGGGCGTTCTGGGTCGAGGAGGCGGGGACCCCGGCCGCCGTGGCGCAACACCTGACGCGCGCGGCCCCGGCGGAATGCGTTGTGCCGGACACGCTGCGGGACGACCCGGCGATCCGGGCCCTGTTCCCGCCGGGGCCGGGCCCGCTGCTCACGCCGCACGACGAGTGGACATTCGAGCCGGACGCGGCGGCGGACCTGCTGACGCGGCATTTCAAGGTACACTCGCTCGACGGGTTCGGGCTGGCGGACAGCCCGCTCGGCCTGCGCGCCGCGGGCGCCGTGCTGCACTACGTCGGCGCTGCGCTGCGCCGGTCGGTGGACCATGTGCGCTCCATCCGCGTGCGGCGCGAGAGCGAGTGCATGCGGCTGGACGAAATCACGCTGCGGAACCTCGACCTGGTCGAGTCGCCCGCCTCGGGCCGCGGGGCGACGCTGCTCGGCGTGCTCGACGCGACGCGCACCGCGATGGGCGCGCGGCTGCTGCGCGACTGGCTGACCCGCCCGCTGCTCGATCTCGCCGCGATCCGCGCGCGGCACGACGCGGTGGAACAGTTCACGCGCGAGCGGCGGGCGCTGGCCGACCTGCGGGAGGCCCTCGCGGAGATTCAGGACATCGAACGGCTCATCGCGCGGCTGAACGCCGGGACCGGCAACGCCCGCGACGCGCGCGGGCTCGGCCGCTCCCTCGCCGGGGTCCCGCGCGTCAAGGCGCTCCTCGCCCCGATGGGCGCGGAGTTGCCGCGGCGGCTGGACGCAGAGTTGCAGCCGCTGCCCGGACTGGTGACCCTGCTGGACCGCGCGCTTGTGGACGAACCGCCCGCCCCGCTCAAGGAGGGCGGCCTCTTCAAGCCGGGCTATCATCCGGAGCTCGACGAGCTGCGCGACGCGGCGAGCCGCGGCAAGCAGTGGCTGCTCGAATACCAGCAGCGCGAGCAGGACCGGACCGGGATCGCCTCCCTCAAGGTCCGGCACAACAGCGTCTTCGGCTACTACATCGAGGTCACCAAGGCGAACCTCGACCGGGTCCCCGCCGACTATATCCGCAAGCAGACGATCGCGAACGGCGAACGGTTCATCACCCCGGAGCTGAAGGAATACGAGCACAAGATCATGGGCGCGCAGGAAAAGTCCATCGCGCTGGAGTACGAGCTGTTCCTCGCGCTGCGCGGGCGGATCGTCGAGGAGACGGCGGCGATCCAGCGGACCGCCGCGGCGCTCGCGCAGCTCGACGCGCTCGCGTCGTTCGCCGACCGCGCGCTCGCGCTGCAGTACGTCCGCCCCGCGATGACCGACGGCGACACGCTGCGGATCGAGGACGGGCGGCACCCCGTCGTCGAGGCGTTGCCCGGCGCGGAACGCTTCGTGCCGAACGACGCGCTGCTCGACGGGCGCGACCACCAGCTCGCGCTGATCACCGGGCCGAACATGGCCGGCAAATCCACCTACATCCGGCAGGTCGCGCTCCTTGTCGTGATGGCGCAGGCCGGCTCGTTCGTGCCGGCGGACGCGGCGGAGATCGGCCTCGTGGACCGCGTGTTCACGCGGGTCGGCGCCAGCGACGACCTCGCGCGCGGGCGCAGCACGTTCATGGTCGAGATGCAGGAGACGGCGAACATCCTGAACAACGCCACGCCGCGCAGCCTGATCGTGCTCGACGAGATCGGCCGCGGCACCAGCACGTTCGACGGCATCAGCATCGCGTGGGCGGTCGCCGAGTTCCTGCACAACGACCCGCGCGTGAAGGCCAAGACCCTGTTCGCCACCCACTACCACGAATTGACCGACCTCGCGCTCACGCTGCCCGGCGTGAAGAACTACAACGTGCTCGTGCGCGAGAGCGGCGACCGCATCGCGTTCCTGCGCCGCATCGTGCCGGGCGCCGCGGACAAGAGCTACGGCATCCAGGTCGCGCGCCTCGCCGGGCTGCCGCCCGAGGTCATCGCGCGCGCGCGCGAAATCCTTCATAATTTGGAGGAGGGCGAATTCGAGGAAACCGGCCAGCCGAAACTCGCGAAGCGGTACGGCCGGAAGGGCGTTGCGAACCCGAACCAGCTCGACCTCTTTTCGCGGTGAAACCGGGCCGTTTACAACGTCTGTAAAAACGATGGCCGGCGGCTTCCAACGTCTGGATATTCCAGTCCCCGCAACAAATGCCCCGCCGGGGTTGTGGGTGCTGCGGCTGTCGCTCGCGGTCGGGCTCGGGATGCTGGTGATGAAAGGCTGCGCGTACCTGATCACCGGGTCGGCGGCGATTTTCTCCGATGCGGCGGAGTCGGTCGTGCACAATGTCGCGGTCGGGTTCGCGCTGTTCAGCCTGTGGTATTCGGCGCGGCCCGCCGACCGGAACCATCCCTACGGGCACGACAAGATTGATTTTTTCTCCGCCGGGTTCGAGGGCGCGCTGATCGTGCTGGCGGCGTGCTATATCCTCTATGAGGCGGTGTGGAAATGGATGCACGGCCTCGCGCTGGAGAATCTCACGTCGGGGCTGTGGCTGACGGCGGCGGCGTTCGCGATCAACGGCGCGCTGGGCGGGTTCCTGGTCTGGCGCGGACGAAAAACGAAATCAATCATAGTCGAGGCGAACGGCCGGCATGTGCTGACGGACAGTTGGACGAGCCTCGGGGTGATCGCCGGCCTGTTGCTGGCGTGGCGGACCGGCTGGAAACCGTTTGACCCGATCTGCGCGATCCTGGTGGCGCTGAACATCCTCTGGTCCGGCTTCGACCTGATGCGCCGTTCGTTCCGCGGGCTCATGGATGAGGCGGATCCCGCGGTGGACCGGGCCGTTCGCGAGGTGTTGTCGGCGGAGACCGGGAAATATGCCGTTCAATTCCATGAGCTGAAACACCGCAAGGCCGGCCGTCACATCTGGATCGAACTCCATCTGCTCTTCCCTGACGAGACGCCGGTCTGGCTGGCGCACGCGCAGGCGACGGAGATCGAAGACGCGATCGAAAAAAGATTGGGGTCCGATGCCCGCGTGACAACGCACCTGGAACCCGCGCGCGACCACGCGCGCGTGCATGGGGATGGGGCCAGGAAGAACGGGGAATGAAGGATGCGGAAGTGGCGTCAGGCCCGTTGTCCGAATTCCGCATTCCGAATACCGCGGCCGGCGGTCATTTCCGCGTTTTCCGTGTTTTGACCCACTGGTGAATGTCGGCGAGGGAGGAGCTCCACTCCTTCGCTTCGCGATCGGCGCAGAAGCGGTCGAACAGCGAGAGCAGCGCCTCCTTGAACAGGTCCATGAACTGGACGCGCTCCTGGAACTTGCTGGCCGCGTCGAGTTTCTCGCCCTCGGGCAGTTTGAGGCCGCGGATGACGAAGGAGGGGCCGTCCAGGGTGCAGGTCCACGACTGGTCGCCGCGCGCGAGGGTGAGTCTGGCGCGGCGCAGTTTCTTGCCGGACAGCAGCGAGGCCTTGGCCTCGGCGCTCAGCCGCGGCTCGCCGCGGCGGACGATCATCTCATGCGCGCCGGCGCCTTCCATGACGAAGGTGAGGGGACCCTCGATCACGACGGCCCAATCGCCGAGATCCTTGAGTTTCAGCATGCCGCCGCGCGCCTCGGCGACGAACCAGAGCCAGGTCAGGAAATCGAGGCCGGGGTCCTGACTGACGTCCTCCGGATCCACCTCGGGTGAAAAGCTGACGGGCGTCCAGTCCTTGATGCTGCGGTTGCGCCGCTGCAGCGCCGCGGTTTCCGGCAGTACGGGGACGCCGCCGAACCCGATGGCCTGGGCGAAACCGATCTGGAACGCGTCGAGCTGTTTGTCGGTCAGCGCGGTGGTGTAGAGCAGTCGCGCGGTGGCGTCGTGGAGCATGTGGATGCCGCGCAGCGAGGGCGGCATTTGCGGCAGCAGCCGGTCGGTGACCTGCTGGCGGATGTCGCGGCGCAGGGTCGGGCCGATCTTGTCGAGGCCTTCGGCTTGCATGTGCGCGATCTCCTGCATGCGGCACTCGGCGCGCAGGAGGGGCTCCGGAATCTTTCGTTCCGCATGCAGCATCGTCAGCCGCAGGAATCCCGCATGGCGGGCGGTATCGGGCGTGATGTGGCGGTCGAGCAGGTGCCGGCCGGTGACCCAACCGTTGATTTCGCCGGCGCCCAGCGTGTCTATCGGGGGGGCCGCATGGCGGGCGAACCGCTCGACGGCGTCGGCGGGCAGGTCGCGGGGCAGGTAGAGCGCGCGGAAACTGACGGATCCACTTTCGAAGGACACGGAAAGGCCTCCCGGTTGAGCGGACGTGGATACCCGCGGGACGCGGCGCGCGTCGAGCGAATTCCGCTCCCCCGCCGGTCAATGCCCGCCCAGGGGCGCATTCTTTTCCCGGGCGCGGGCGCGCGCGGGGCCCGAAAAGGCGACGTTTGACGTGAAGACGCCCAGCACCGGCCCCAGGTCGAGCAGCGCCCGCAACTCATACTCCGTATCGTGCCGGACCTTGAGCTTTTCGCTGAACAGGAGATCCACGTGCGCCACGCCGAGCCGTTCCTGGGGTTGCCATCGGATGCGAAGCGTCTGGGGCGGGCGGTTGGTGACGCCCTTGACGTTCATGAAGGCCCTGACATCCCGGCCGGAACCCAGCGCCGGCTCCGCGGACATCCCACCCGCCGACATGCTTGCGTTCAGTTTGAAATCGTCAATGCTCAGCACGCGGACCGAGAAGGACGGCTGGGCCAGGAGGTTGACCGGAGTGAGGCCCGCCGCGGAGGGGCCGCCCAGCGCGGGGAACTCCTTGCCGATCCGGTAGGCGCTCCGGCCGCGGGGTGTTTCCAGCAGGACCGTCGCCCCGACATGAAAGATTTCCACGTCGCGATATCCGCTGACGAGGTTGAGTTCCGTCACCGCCCTTCCGTCCTCGAAACGCGACTGGAGGTTCCGGAACCGGAACTCGCGCCCGCGGAATCGCTTGTTGGGGTCGAAAATTCCGGGGGTGCTGATGCCGGCGCCCCGCACCGTTTCGCCGCGCACGAGGCGGTTGGAGATGTACCGGTAGAGGTGCGCGGTGTCGCGGACCGCGCCCATTTTCGGCGCTTCGAGGACGGCATAAATGACGTCCGTCGCCCCGGTGCCGATCTGGAAGGCGGTGTAGAGCGCGCTGGCGGGCGTCCGCAGCGTCAGACCCGTGAACGATGCGTCGGTGACGGGCGGTGTCGCGGCGGCCGCGAAGCGGTCGGCGGCGTTCGCCCATGCGGGGATCAACAAACAGAGGCAAGTCATCAGGAATCTCATGTGCCCATCTCCTCCCATACCAGCCGGCCTTCCAGCCACGTGGCGATGGAGCGGCCCGTGAGGGTCCGCCCCGTGAACGGCGTGTTGTGCGATTTCGTGGCGAATTCGGCGGGGTGCACGACCCATGGCGTCGCGACATCCAGCAGGGCCAGGTCGGCCGGGGCGCCGGGCGCGAGGGTGGGCGCGGGCCGGCCGAGGATACGCGCGGGTTCGGTGGTCCAGCGGCGCAGCCAGTCCACCGGCGAAAGCCTCCCGGCGGCGACGAGGTGTGTCCAGGTGATCCCGATTGCGGTCTCGAGTCCGACAAGGCCGAAGGGGGCCTTCAGGAAGCCGCGCGCCTTCTTATCCGCGCTGTGCGGGGCGTGGTCGGTCGCGAAGCAGGATAGCGTCCCTTCGAGCAGCGCGGCCTCGAGGGCGGCGCGATCGTCGCGCGAGCGCAGCGGCGGGTTCATCTTGAAGCTGGGGTTGCTCGGGTCCACGTCTTCGTCGCAGAGCGCGAGGTGGTGTGGCGTCAGCTCCCCGGTGACCGGCAGGCCGCGCGCGCGCGCCGCGCGGATCAGCTCGGCGCCCGCGCGCGAGGTCACGTGCTGGATGTGCAGGGCGCATCCCGTCGCTTCGGCCAGTTCGATGTCGCGCCGGACGATGCGTTCCTCCGCGCATGTCGGGATGCCCGGGAGGCCGAGCCGGCGGGAGACCTCGCCCTCGTGCATCACGCCGCCCTGCCGTTCGATCCGGTTGTCCTGCGCGTGGTCCATGATGGGTCGGCCCAGATCGCGCGCGACATCCATGGCGCGCCGCATCAGGGCGTCGTCCTGCACGGTTGAGCCGTCGTCCGTGAAGGCCACCGCGCCGGCCCGGGCGAGGTCCGCCATATTGGCCAGGGCGAGGCCCTTCCGCCCCGCGGTGATGGCCCCGCTCGGCAGGATGCGTGTCAGGCCGATTTCCCGCCCGCGGCGCGCCACGAAGGCCACCGTTTCGGCCGTGTCGTGGGGCGGCCGCGTGTTGGGCATCGCGACGATCGTGGTGAAGCCGCCGCGCGCCGCGGCGCGCGAGCCGCTCTCGAGGGTTTCGTTTTCCTCGCCGCCCGGCTCGCGGAGATGGACGTGCAGGTCAATCAGGCCCGGCACGACGAGCTTGCCCGCGGCCTCAATGACGCGCGCCCCCGCCGGGGGTCCCGCGGCCAGCCGGCCCTCCTCGATGAATACATCGCGCGTTTCGTCGCGGCCGCTCGCCGGATCAATCGCGCGGCCGCCCCGCAGGATGTAGGAATCGGACATGCCGCCAGCATTTCCATGCGGGGAAAAAACGCCAGCGAAAAGTGATTCAGGCCCGCCGGATTTGCCGTTGCGTCCCGGGTCCGTTCGGGGCATGGTTGATGCCCGTGTCGGGCCATTTCCAGGAGGCTTTATGAAATTCATTTCCAGGTGGATCGGATTGTCGGCGGCGGTCGTCGTATTGGGTTCCGGGGCCGGTTGCGCGACCGTCGGGCCGGGCGGCGCGGATGCGGCCGCGAGGTCCGGCGATATCTCGGAGGCGCGCCGCGAGCAGCAGCGTATTGACCGGGAACTGACCCGGCTGCGCGACGAGCTGTATGCCAACGCGCTTGAGTTGAAGGCCATCCGCGACCGGCTCGAAGGCGCGGCGGGCGCCTCGACGGCGAATGTAGCGCGCCTGATCGCGTTGGAGGAGCAGCACGCGGAGGCCCGGGGCGCCGCGGCGCGGGCGGAGACCGAGGCGAACGCGCTCCGCGAATCGCTCGCGCGCGAACAGCAGCACCAGCGTCGGCTTCAAGCCCTTGTCGCGGAACGCGAGAAAGAGGTGCGCGACCTCCGGTCCGCGATGCAGGAGCAGCGCGACGCGTTGCGGCGTCCCGCGCCCGCGGCGCCTCCGCCGCCCGCCGCGCCCGTTGAGCCCGTTGCTCCCG
>CAYMCD010000101.1:0-11847 GCA_964388845.1 uncultured Verrucomicrobiota bacterium | reverse complement strand
GCCGCGCCCGCGCCGCCAAACCGGCCGCCGATGCCGCGCCCGCGTCGCCCGCGTCGGAGACCCCCGCGGACGCCACGCCATCCAGTCCCTAACCCCCAACCGCACAACCCCCAGCCCCACGTCCCCCCATGGAAATTACCGCAGCAATGGTCAAGGCGCTCCGCGACGAAACGGGGCTCGGCATGATGGAATGCAAGAAGGCCCTCGTCGAAACGAACGGAGACCGGCAGGCGGCCTTCAAGGTCCTGCGCGAGCGCGGCCTGGCGATCGCCGGCAAAAAGGCCGAGCGCGTCGCCAAGGACGGGCGCGTCGCGTGTGAAATATACGACGGCGGAAAGACCGGGGTGATGATCGAGGTGAATTGCGAGACGGATTTTGTCGCCCGCAATGCGTCGTTCCAGGCCTTCATGAAGGAATTGGTGCAGACCGCGAAGACGGTCGGCGACGGGCAGCTTGCCGAAACGGTGAAGGACCTGGTCGCCTCGAAGATCGCGGAGATCGGCGAGAACATTGTCATCCGCCGGAACGTGAAATTCGGCGTGCAGGGCATCGGGCTGATCGCCGGATATGTCCACCTCGGCGAGAAGGTCGGCGTGCTGGTCGAGGTCGGCTGCTCGAAACCCGAATCAATCGCCAGCGAAACCTTTCGCGACGCAGCCAAGGATGTCACGCTGCACATCGCCGCGTGCAACCCGGCGTATCTCCAGCGGGCGGACGTGCCGGCCGACGTGCTGCAGTCCGAGCGCGAAATCTACGCCAAGCAGGTCGTGGGCAAGCCCGCCAACATCATCCAGAAGATCGTGGACGGCAAGCTGGATAAATTTTTCCAGCAGAATTGCCTTGTGGAGCAGGCGTTCGTGAAAGACGCCGACCAGACGGTCACCGAGATGCTGAATGCGCGCGGCGGCGCGCTGGGCGACACGCTCGGCATCCGCCGCTTCGTCCGGTATCAGGTCGGGGTATAAGGTATCGGCGTGGAGGCGGATCGGAGCTTTGGCGTGGTGGACATATGAGAGCCAAACCCCGACACCATGAGGCCCCGAAGTCTCCACGCCTTACCCAGCTCGGGCGCCGGACGCCGCCGCCGAAATCGCCGCGCCACGCGAGGCTCGAGACGTTTCCCAACCGGCATCCGGACCGCGACTACACGATCCGGTTCGATTGTCCCGAATTCACCTCGCTGTGCCCGATCACGGGCCAGCCCGATTTCGGGCGGCTGGCGATCGAATACGTGCCCGACCGCCGATGCCTGGAGAGCAAGTCGCTCAAGTTGTACCTCGGCTCGTATCGCAACGAGGGGTCGTTCGCCGAGGCGATCACCAACCGCATCCGGGACGATCTCGCCGCCGCGCTCGCGCCGCGCCGGTTGACCGTGACCGCCGAGTTCACGCCGCGCGGCGGGATCGGCATCCGCGTGGCGGCCAGTTTCCCGGACCGGCCCGCGGGCGGGGGGAACGCATGAGCGACAAGGCCCCCTGGATCACCTGCCGCCCCGAGCTCAAGGTGCTTGACTGCACGATCCGCGACGGCGGGTTGATCAACGACTCGCGATTCACCGACGACCAGGTGAAGGCGGTGTACGAGGCCTGTGTCGAGGCGGGCCTCGACTACATGGAGATCGGCTACAAGAACTCGCGGGAGGCGTTTCCGCCCGGGGATTACGGGCCGTGGCGACACTGCGACGAGGAGACGCTGCGCCGCGTGGTGGGCGATCACGCGTCCGACAAAGTCGGGCTCAAGCTGGCGGTGATGATGGACGCGGGCGGCAAGAGCGACTGGGCCACGCAGCTGCTGCCGAGGCGGGAGAGCGTGCTGGACATGGTCCGCGTCGCTTGCTACGCGAACCAGATTTCGGAGGCGGTCGAGATGCTCGACCACGCGCACCGGCTCGGCTACGAGACCTCGCTGAACATCATGGCGATTTCTACGGTGAGCGACCTCGAAATTGATCAGGTCCTGGGGATTGCGCGCAAGACGCCCGCGCAGGTGGTCGTCGTGGTGGACAGCAACGGCGCGCTTTACCGGGAGCAGGTGGATCACCTCGTGCGCAAATACCTGAAGGCGCTTCAGGGCGCGGGCAAGGAAGTCGGCATGCACGCGCACAACAACCTGCAGCTCGCCTTCGCGAACACCGTCGAGGCCATCATCCTCGGCTGCAACCGGGTGGATTCGACGATGTTCGGTCTCGGCCGCGGCGCCGGCAACTGCCACACGGAAATCCTGCTCGGCTTCCTGCGCAATCCGAAGTTCAAGTTGCGGCCGGTGTACAAGCTGATTCAGGAGACCATCCTGCCGATCAAGCGGCAGTTGGATTGGGGTCCTTCGATTCCGTACAACCTGACCGGGCTGATGAACCTGCATCCGCGCCACGCGATGGCGTTCCGCGACGGGACCGCGCCCGATGACTACGTCGCGTTCTACGAGCAGATGATTTCCGAGGGATAGCGCCGGGGCCGCCGCCTTGACATTTTCCGGGATCCGGGCACTCTCAATTGTCGCTGAAGGGCAATTAGCTCAGTTGGTCAGAGCGCGTGCCTCACATGCACGAGGTCACTGGTTCGAGCCCAGTATTGCCCACCACCTTAACCCCCTGACAGTCAACTACATGCGAGCCAATCAATGGTTCGCATTTTTCGTCTGCACGACACAGGTGGCAAATAAGTGGCAAGTTCGTCCGGATTTTCGCCCTCACAAGCAAACGCCCTGCGATCAACGGAGACGATTTTAGCCGCAGAAACGCAGTGTTTTACTCCGTGAAAAGACTGGAGTGGCGTCGGGGCAGCGACGACAGAAATTCTCGACAATTTGGCGACGGCGAATTGTCGAAGGCGGGGGTCCAGAACTACATCATCAAGCCGACTTCTCTTCAGGCGGCTTCGCCTTCTCGATTCGGTCCATGACGGAAGAATCGTAGTCATCCATCGGCTTTCGCTTAGCCTGGCTGACTTCTTTCGCGATGCCAAGTTTCTCCAGCGCCTGCACGGCTCTCTGGGCTGTGGTGTAGGCTACGCCAAGATCCTTGGCGACCTTGGTCAACGTGACGAACGGGTTGCCGGCCAGAAGGTCCAGCAACGGGGCGGGAGTCTTGGAGGACAAGGCCGCCACCTCCTTGCGCCATACCGTCAAATGCCGGTTGATGCGCCGGGCCCGGCTCTTCCCGGCGGCTCTTTCCCCAATATACCGGGGGCGCATCGCGTGGCGGGGTTGACTTGGCGGCGCCGGATCGGGCTATTCTCCAGCATGAAATCCGGCGCGGCGGCTCTCTGTGTTGTGTTGGCGTGGAACCCGCCGGCGTGGGCGGCATCGGACGGATTGCGCGGCGAATACGGCTTCATTTCAAGCGCGGCCCTGTACGCACAGCCGGAAGCCGAGGCGCGCGCGCGCGTCGCGGTGATGGCGCGCGAGTTCGGTATCCGCGAGTTCATGCTGTACGACTGGTTTGCCGACTATTCCACCCCGGCGCGCGGCGAGGGCTGGAAGGACGCGTTCTTCGGCAGCCATGAAATCAGCCGCGAGACCATCCGGGTCACGATAGACGAGATCCATCGCCACGGCGGCCGCGCCTGGGCCTATGTGCAAGCGGTCGGCGCCGAGGAACCCGACCTGGAGGATCCCGCGGCGGATCTGTGGCGGATGCGGTCGGCGTCCGGCGAACCGTGCCGGCATCCCACCGACCGGCCCGCCCGGTTTCCCGTGTACTTTCCGAACGCGGCCTGGGCGCGCCTGATGGTCGGACGATGGGCGCCGTCCATTCGCGCGTTCGGGTTCGACGGCATCCACTGGGACACCCTCGGCCCGCTCGCGGGCGACCCGTCCGCCGAGGCGGCGGGCGTCCGCGCGTTCCTGCGGACCGCGCGCGACCTGCTGGCCGCGCAGGGATTGCGCCAGACGTTGAATTTCGTCGAGCTGCACTGGTGGGATCCCGCGTTGATCCGGGAGACCTGCGAATTCCCTTACGCGGAGATCTGGTTCACCGGCACGGAACAACGCTTGTACGAGGCCATGGCGCACCCGGCGCTCAACGGCGCGCGGGGCGTGATGGCGATGTACCCGAAGGCGGACCGGCCCGCCGGATGGTCCGACACCGATCTGCTCCTGGCCCGCGCCGCGGAGGCGCGCAAACACAACCTGGTCTATGTGGCCGTCGGCGACGGGGCGCGACGCTTGAACCACGAATACTGGCCGGACACAGCGCCGCTCAACGAAGAGGAGCGGACATTTTTCCGCGCGCCGCCGCCCGCAGCCCCGCGCCCGGACGACACCGCGCCCGGACGAACTTGAGCCTGTCCGGATTCGGCGTATAGTGGGCGCCATGAAATCAATCCTTGCCGGCGCCCTCATGGGCGCAATCCTGGTGGGCCTCGCCGGAGCGCCCACCGTCCGCGCGGACGCTGTCTCCGCGGCCCCCGCCCCCGAAGCCGCAACCTTCGCCGGAACCTGGAAGGTGGCCGACGCCAAGGCCCGCGTGTTCTTCATTGACCTCAAGGCGGACGGCGCGGCCGCCTCGCGCTGGCAGGATCCCGCCGAGTCGCGGCGCAACCAAACCGGCTCCTGGAAGCTGGTTGAGGGCGCGGCCGTGATCGTATGGGACAACGGCTGGCGCGAGACGATCGGCGCATCCGGCGCGGGCTTTGTGAAGAGGGCATTCGCGCCGGGACTGAAACTGGACGGCAAGCCGTCGAACGAAACGCCGGCCGAGAGGGCCGCCGCGACCCCCTGAACGACGGACCGCGTCCATGTTGAGTTTCAAGGCGTTGATGGGCCTCGCGCTGGTCGGCGCCGCCCTGTTGGGAGGCGGTTGGGCGAGCTATGCGAACCTGCGCGGCGCGCGCGGCCCACGCGAGCGCCGCTTTGTGGCTCGGGTGTGCGCGATCGGCTGGCTGATCGTGCTCTCCATGCTGGCGCTGATCTATCTGCTCCCGCCGCCCTATCGCTATCTCGTCGCGCTAGCCTATTTCGCGGGGACGCCGATTCTCGTGTACCGCTGGTCCAGCAGGCACCAACTCCTGCGCATCCTGGACGAACGCGAAGCAAACGCCGGGTCCCGCGCGTAGGGGCCGACGCGTCAGAACAGCTGGACGTAGAACCTGCGCTTGAGGCGCTCGATCCAGCGCTGATAGAGCCGATCGGCTTCGGCCTGGCGGAGTTCGCTTTCCAATTCGGCCCGGACTTCCTCCAGCGGGCGGACGCGCGCGGGTTGGCGTTCCTCAACGACGGCGAGATAGAACGCCTCGGGCGTCTCGAGGGGATCGCTCACTTCGCCGGGGGCGAGCCGTTCGATGACGGACCGCAGCGGTTCGCTGAAATCGGCGGGTTCGCGCAGGCCCCAGTCGCCGCCCGCCGCGGCCTTGCCGTCCTGTGAGATTTCGCGGGCGATATCGGCGAACGATTCGCCGGCAACGACGCGGCCGCGCGCGCGGATCGCGAGCTGGCGCCGTTCCTCGACGGCGGCCGCGTCGGCGTTTTCGGGCAGGCGGAGCACGATCAGGCGAAGCTTTGCGCGCGCGGGGACGGCCCATGCTTCGGCGCGCGCGTTGTATGCCGCGAGCAGCGATGCGGGCGCTATTTTGACCCGGTCCAAGACCTCCTGGCGTCGGAGCAGGGAGACGATGATCCGCTCGCGAACGCGGGCGCGCCACTCATCGAGCGTGATCTGATCCTCGGCCAGCGCGGCGAGGAACTTGGCGCGGTCGTTTTCGAAGCGCTCGACAATGAAATCCTTGATCCGGTCGTCCACGACGCGGTCGGGAATCTGGCCCCCGAGGGCGTTGAATTCCTCGACGATGAGGGCCTGTTCGATCAGCAGGTCGCGCGCATTATTGAAAAGTTCCTGGCGCCGGCGCTTGAGCTCCTCGCCGGCGAACGCGTCGCGCATCTGGAGCTCGCCGGCCTGCGCGAATTCCCGCACGTCGCCGACGGTGATCACGCGTTCGTTGACGATGGCGGCGAAGCCGTCGTCCGGCGGATCGGCCGGCTGCCCGCGGCCGATGAGCGGCGAGGCGAACAGCAGGGCGGCGAGGAGCTGGGCGATACGGCGCATATCCCGTCCAGCATGGCACAGCGGGGGGCGCATCGCAAGGCCGGCGGACAGGCCGGCGGACAGACGCGCGGAGTCGGGACGGATTCTGGACCCGCGGGCGCGCGCATGGTAGAAATCCGGCGTCCGGCGCCCGGCGCCGCAATTCACGTGGAACAACTCTTACAGCTCGACTGGCAGGCGTGGTTCACGCTCGCGTTGATCGGCGGTCTGTTTCTGCTGCTGCTCTTCACGCGGCTGCCCGCCGATTTCGTCTTCCTCGGCGGATTGGGCGCGCTCCTGCTGCTCGGCGTGCTGGGCGCCGAGGAGGCCCTCGCGGGGTTCGGCTCCAGCGGCCTGGTGACCGTCGGTGCGCTGTACATCGTGGTGGCCGGTTTGCAGGAGACCGGCGGATTGACGTGGATCACGGGCCGCGTCCTCGGGCGCCCGAAGGGGCCGGCCCGCGCGCAGCTCCGCCTGATGGCGCCCGTGGCCCTGTTGAGCGCGTTCCTGAACAACACGCCGGTTGTGGCGATGTTCATACCGGTGGTGACCGAGTGGTGCCGGCGCATCCGCGTCCAGCCGTCGCGGCTGATGATCCCGTTGAGTTACGCCTCCATCCTCGGCGGAACCTGCACGCTGATCGGGACGAGCACGAACCTGGTCGTGGACGAGCTGTTCCAGAAACGCTACGGCGTGGCCGGGCTGCCCATCTTTGAAATCACGAAACTGGGCATCCCGTGCGCGCTGGCGGGCATGGGCTACCTCGTGCTGGCGGGGCGCCGGCTGTTGCCCGAGCGGAAGACGTTGCGGGAGGTCTTCGACAACATCCGCGAATACACGCTCGAGGTGCAGGTCAGCCCCGGCAGCCCGCTGAGTGGCAGGAGCATCGAGGCGTCGGGCCTGCGCCATCTGCCCGGCGCGTTTCTCGCGGAACTCGTGCGCGGCGACCAGGTGATGTCGGCGGTCGCTCCGGAGGAGATCCTGCAGGGCGGGGATCGCCTGGTCTTTGTCGGGAACATTGACACAATCCGCGAGCTGTACAACCAGCAGGGCTTGCAGCCCGCGCCCGGCCAGCTTTTCAAGCTGGACGGCCCGCGGCACCAGCGGATCCTGGTCGAGGCCGTGGTGTCGAACACCTGCCCGCTCGTCGGCAAGACGATCCGGGAGGGCCGGTTCCGCAACCACTACAACGCCGTCGTTATCGCGGTCGCGCGCAACGGCGAGCGGGTCCGGGGCAAGATCGGCGACATCGCGTTGCGGCCCGGCGACGCGCTGCTCATCGAGGCGCACGCGGGATTCGTCCCGCGGCAGCGGGACTCGCGCGATTTCTACCTGATCCGTTCGGTGGATGACACCGCCCCGCGCCGCTTCGAGAAGGCGCCGTGGGCGTTCGCGATCCTTGCCGGCATGGTCGCGCTCGCGGCGTTCGGTGCGATGAGCATGCTCAATGCCGCTGTGCTCGCGGCGTTCCTGATGCTGGGCACCGGCTGCTGCTCGTTCGGGCAGGCCCGCCGCAGCATCGAATGGCACGTGCTCCTCGTCATCGCCGCCGCGCTGGGCCTCGGCCGCGCGCTCGAGGCGACCGGCGCCGCCTCGGCCGTCGCGAATGCGCTGATGGGACTCACCGCGGGCCGGCCCTGGCTCACGCTGGCGATCGTCTACCTGATCACCACCGTCTTGACCGAGTTCATCACCAACAACGCCGCGGCGGCGCTGGTGTTCCCGATCGCGCTGCGCGCGGCGGACCAGATGAGCGTGAATCCGCTGCCGTTCGTCTTCTGCATCATGGTCGGCGCGTCGGCCAGCTTCGCGACGCCGATCGGCTACCAGACGAACCTGATGGTGATGGGCCCCGGCGGCTACCGGATCGGCGACTACCTGCGGATCGGCACGCCGATGAACCTGGTGGTGGGCGTCGCCGCGGTGTTGCTCGCGCCGGCCCTCTGGCCCTTTTGAGCGGGCATCGCCCGGCGGGATCAGCCGGCCGCGAGTTGTTCCAGGAAGGATCGGACGATCCGGCCGGAGACCCATCGGCGATATTCGGCGGTGGAGCGGATGTCCGCGATGGGCTTCACTTCGGCGGCGGCGCGTTGCTCGGCCTCCCGGAGCGTGGGCCCGTCAATCGTCCGTCCGGCGAGCCACTGCTCGATACCGGCCAGCCGGATGGCGGTGGGCGCGACGCTGCCCAGCGCGACGGCGAACGTCGCGATGCGCCCGCGATCGAGCCGCCCGCGATAGCTGCCCATCACCTTGGAAATCGCCTGCGCCGCGCGCGGACCGATCTTTCGCCAGCCCTCGCGCGCGCCCCCGGGCAGCACGGGCAGACGGAACCGCACGATCAGCTCGTCCTCGGCGAGGTCGAGCCGGCGGTATCCCGCCAGGAAGCGCGAAATCGGGATCGTGCGCGCGCCGCGCGCGCCGGCCACCTCGACCGCCGCATCCGCGACCAGCAGTGACGGCGCGAGATCGCCCGCCGGGCTTGCGTTGCCGATGCTGCCCCCGATCGTGCCCAGGGCCTGGATCTGCGCGCCGCCGATTTCAGAGGCCGCCTCGGCGAGGGACGGCGCATGCTGCCGGACCAGCGGCGAGCGGCGCAGGACTGCGTGGGTCACGCCCGCGCCGACAACGAGGAAGCCGCCCTCCACGCGCAACTCGCGCAATTCGGGAAGGCCCTTGATATTCAGCACGCGCGGCGGGGGCGTGCGCGCGCCGGCTTCCCACTGCACCATCAGGTCGGTCCCGCCCGCCAGCGGCACCCCGCGCGTCGCCTCGTCCGCCTGCACCCGCAGCGCCTCCGCGAGGGTCGCGGGTTCCAGAAATATGCTCTCTTCAAGATTGTTCATACACATCCACCGCGGTCACCGACCGCGGCTACAGCCACTGATCACTGATTACTGATCACTTCCTCCCCCGGCCACTGCTCCGCCGCGGCCTTCACGGCCTCCACGATCTTGGCGTACCCCGTGCAGCGGCAGATGTTGCCGGCGTGCGCGCCGCGCAGCGCGTGTTCCGCCGGGTCGCGCGCGCCGTCCCGGAGGTAGGCGTACGAGGCGATCAGCATGCCCGGGATGCAGAACCCGCACTGGGCCGCGCCCTTCTCGACATAGACCTTCTGGAGCAGCCGCCCGCCCGCGCTGTGTTCGAGCCCTTCCACCGTCAGGATCTCGGCGCCCTCGGGCACCTGCCCGGCGGCGACGAGGCAGGCGGTCACCGGCTCGCCGTTCAGCAGGACGGTGCACGCGCCGCATTCGCCCTCGCCGCAGCCTTCCTTCGTGCCCTTCAACCCCAGGTCCTCGCGCAAGACGTCAAGCAGCCGCCGCATCGGCGGGCACTCCACCGTGCGCGGCTCGCCGTTCAGCGTCCATGTCCGGATGACTTTATCCATGTCGGCTATCCTGTATGTTCGCCGAGCCGAGCCGCTCGAGCAATTTCTCCGGCGTGATGGGCAATTCGCACAGGCGCGCGCCGGTGGCGGCTTCGATGGCGTTGGCGATGGCCGGGGCGAGGCCGTCCATCGGGATCTCGCCGACGCCTTTCGCGCCCGGCGCGCCGTGCGTGTAGGGGAACTCGACGAACTCGACGATCATCTCCGGCGCGTCGAGCATGGTCGGCACCACGTAGGTCTGCATCCGGCTCGCGTCGTAAAGGCCGTCCTTGATCTGCATCTTCTCCATCAGTGCGTAGCCGAGCGCCTGGACGAGTCCGCCCTCGACCTGGCCCTTGGCCAGGACCGGGTTAATCAGCCGTCCGATGTCCCAGCAGGACGTGATGCGCGCGACCTTGATTTCGAAAGTCAGCGGATCAACCGTCAGCTCGACCACATTGCAGCCCCACGAGTACGAGGGGTAGGCGTCGCCCCGGAAGGTTTTCTGGTCCCACTTGATGTCCGGCGGGAGCTTGAACTGGTCGTACACGCGCTGCGGGCCCTTTTCGGCGATGAGCCGGCGGGCCACATCCGCGAAGGCGACGCACTCGTTCGTGTACGGGTTCCGGAGCGACGAGCCGGCCAGCTCGGCCGGCGCCCCGCCGAAAAAAACCTCCGAGGCGTAGGTCTCGAGCTGGGCCTTCAATTTCCGCGCCGCGCCGAACACGGTGCTGCCGACAATCATCGTGGTCCGCGAAGCCACCGTGGGCCCGCTGTCGGGCACGTATTTCGTGTCGGGAGGGGGGCAGCGCACGCGCGCCATGTCCAGCCCGAGCCCGTCCGCCGCGATCTGCGGCATGATGGTGAAGGTGCCCTGGCCCATCTCGGTTGAGCTGATGCGGATGTTCACGCCCGGGGCGCCGTCGGCGAACAGCTCCAGGTCGAGCGCCGCTTTCGCCTTCATGCGCGCCTCGCCGTCGCCGGTGAAACCGGAGCCGTGGCCGAAGAAGGATAGGCCGACGCCGTACCACGAGCGGGCCGCCGGATCGCCGCGCGAGCAGCGCGCGCGCTTCGCGGCGAAGTCGGAGCGCGCCAGCGTTTTTTCCAGCACATCGGGCGTGCCCATCGGCTCGGCGATCACCTGCCCGGTCGCGGTCGTGTCGCCGAGGCGCAGCGCGTTTTGCAGGCGGAAGACCTCGGGCGCGAGGCCGAGCGCGTGCGCGCAGCGGTCCATGTGCGATTCCAGCGCCCAGATCGCCTGCGGCGAGCCGAACCCCCTGAAGGCGCCGTTCGGGAAGGTGTTGGTCCGGTAGACGCGCCCGTCCACGAAGACGTTCGGGCACCGGTAGCCGAGCGTCGTGTGCAGGACGCCGCGGTAGAGCACGACCGGGCTCAAGGTTGTGTAGGCCCCGCCGTCCAGGAGGAATTCGACCTGCATGGCGGCGATGGACCCGTCGCGTTTCAGCCCCGTGCGGTGGCGCACCCAGACCGGATGCCGCTTCGTCGTGTACAGGATGTCCTGGTTCCGGTCGTAGATGATCTTCACCGGCTTGCGGCACTTCAACGCCAGCAGCGCGCAATAGCCGGCGAGCAGGGTGGGGAACTCCTCCTTGCCGCCGAAGGCGCCGCCGACCGCCGTCTGCTTCACGCGGATCTTCTCGAGCGGCAGCTTCAGCGTGACGGTCAGTTCCGGCGCGATGTAGTAGGGACACTGGAGGCTGCCCTGGAGAAACACCCCGCCGTCCGGTTCCGGAAACGCCACCATGCCCTGTGGCTCGATGTAGAGCTGCTCCTGGTGGCCGGCCCAGTACTCGCCCTCCACCACGAGGTCGGCCTCCGCGAGGCCCTGCTCGACGCTGCCCCTGGAAATCGTCTGCGCGGCGAGCAGCTTCAACGGGGCGGGATCGCGCTTGTAGGCCGCTACCAGGTCCCGCAGCGTGAGCACCGGCGGATGCGCCTCGATTTCCGGCCGCACGAACCGCGCGGCCTCGCGCGCCAGCGCGCGGGTGGGCGCGGCGATCAGCGCGAGCGGTTCACCCCTGTAGCGGATCCAATCGTGCGCGAGGAACGGCATGTCGCGCCCGATCAGCTCCACGATGTTCTCGCCGGGGATATCCTCGGGCGTCACCACGCAGACACGCGACCAGTCGAAGGCGGGATCGAACGACAACCCCTTCAAGCGCCCGCAGGAGACCGGTGACCTGACGACACAGCCGTGCCAGCCGTCGGGCGCCGGGATGTCGTCCGCATACGCCGCGAGCCCGCGCACCTTCTCGTCGCCATCCAGCCGCGGAATGCCCCGGCCGACCGCGCGGTATACACCCTCTGCCGTCGTGTTCTCCATGGCTGGCCGCCCATCGTAGTCGCTCCGCGCGCGCCTTGCAAACGCGGAGTGCTTTTCCCCGCCGCCCGGGTGCATGACTGATTTCTGACTATTGAGCGAAAAGGCTGGTCTTTTCTTGCC
>CAYMCD010000100.1:0-11914 GCA_964388845.1 uncultured Verrucomicrobiota bacterium | reverse complement strand
GGCCGGCCGCGCTGGTCGGCCGCCGGCGGCGGCGCGAAGGCGGGGGAACCGGCGTCGCGCGCGGGGCTCGCCGGCGCCAGTTCGTGCGTCCGCGTGAGTCCACCGTAAAGGGCCAGCGCCAGGACTTCGCCCGGCGCGCCCAACAGGCTGGTTCCCCCGTCCTGGTCCAGCGACAGCCCGTTCGTGTCGCCGATCAGGTTGTACCCGAGCGAAGCGGCGAGGCCGTGGCCATCGGGACCGGTGGTCGCCGCATTGCCCGACAGCAGGACGTGGCCGATTCGGGTTCCCGCGCCGCCCGCCTTCAACCCGCCGCCCGATCCGCCCGGATGGGGCGCTGAATTGGAGACGATCGTCGCATGGAGGATCGTCAGGGCCGCGAAGTTGGCGACCCCCCCGCCCGATCCGCCCGTTCCGGCCAGATTTCCGCTGAAGGTCAGGTTTGTTCCCGCGAGGGTGTCCTCGTTGAAGAGCCCGCCGCCGTCGCCCGCGGGATCGCCGGCGCGATTCGAGACGAAGGAGCAATCCACGAAGGCAGCGATGCCCCCGTTGAACACGCCGCCGCCCGCGCCGGCGACGGCGCCCGTGGCCGCGGCGCCGGCCTGGTTATCGGAAAATTCGGTCCGGAACACTTCCGCGACGGCATCGTTGTGAAGCGCGCCGCCGCTGCCGCCGTCGCCCGCTCCGGCGGCGGCGCCGGCGCGGCTGCCGGTTATCAGGCTGTCTTCGATGCGCGCGAATCCGTTGTTGTAGACCGCGCCGCCGCGCCCGCCCGCTCCGCCCGATGGGCCGCCGTTGCCCGCCCGGTGGCCCTCGAAATTGCATCGCAGCACGTGCAGCGCGCCCGCGACATGAATCGCGCCGCCATCCGCGCCGGGATTTCCACCCGTCCCATCGGGCGCCCGGCCGTTGCGCAGGGTCGCGTCGCAGACCGATCCGGTCACACCCGCGAGGACGACCAGCAGGCGATCCGGGGCGACATCCGGCGCGCCGGCGCCCTGCCAGATGCTGGTGGCCGAGCCGGTCCCGACGATGCGCAGCGGGCGGTCCAGCACGACGCCCGTCTCCGTGAGCACGCCCGGCAGCAGGTTCACGTCAACGCCGGGCAAGGCCCTCGCGATGGCATGCGCCAGCGAGGCGCACGGCGCGCCGGCATCCCGGCATTCGTTGGTGCCGTCAACGCCCGTCTCGCCGACATACAGCGCGGCGGCCTGCAGTTCATAGGATCCGAGGTCAATCCGCCCGCCCTGGATGCGGGGAAGGCCGCGCTGGTCCGCGGCGGGCGGATTGGAGGGCGTGAGCGCGCCGGTATTGATCGCGGGGCTCGTGGGAAGCAGACGCCGCACGGGGGTGCCGCCGCCGTGGTTGGCCAGCGCGCCGAGCTGCGGATCCGCCGGCCCCACGAGGTCCGCGGGGAGGCCGATGAAGCTCGCCTGGTTGGTGAATTCGAACAGGGTGGGACCGGACAGGGTGAAGGCCCCGACCGATGTATCTCCGCAAATCGAGTGGGTGAGCTCCACCACGCCGCCCACTTCATTGAAAATCGCCGGGGCGGTGACGGCCGTGTTGTCCGCAAAAGTGGCGTACTGCACAAGCGCCGTCGCGAGCGACGCGTTCCAGAGGCCGCCGCCCTGGCTGGGGACACCGTTCGATCCGCCGGTTCCGATTCCGTAATTGCTTCCGTGGTTGTCGGAGACCGTTGAGCTGCGGATCAGCAGGGCGCCCGAGTTCCAGATGCCGCCCTGCCCCGCGGAGCCCCCGTATTCCGGCGCGGACGCGGCCTCGCCGCCCTGATTGTCGCTGATCGTGGACCCGTGGATTTCCGCGCGGCCGGACGTGTGCAGACCCCATCCGTTTCCCGCGCGGCCTCCGTTCACGGAGCCGCTTCCGCCGCTCCCGCTGAAATTTCCGGACACCACGGTGTTGCTCAATACGAGGAATCCGTCCGAGTAGATTCCGCCGCCGTCGCCGCCGGGGCCGCCGATCTCCCCGCCGCCGCCGGGGCCGCCGCGGTTGCCGACCACGCGGCAGTTCACGAGCCGGCAGGTCCCATTGTTCAGGATTCCTCCGCCCGGCCCGCCGGCCCCGCCGTACGGCGTCTGGGTGGCGCCCGCCGGGGCGCGGCCATGCCTGAACGTCAGGCCGCCGGCCGACAACGTCATGCCCACCGGTACCGTCACGATGCGATCCGCGGCCGTGCCGGGCGTCGGCGCGGCCTGCAGGATCGCCAGGCTCGCGCCCGGCCCCGACCAGACGAGGTTCCGAGGGAGGACGAGGCCGTTCTCGGTGTAGGTGCCCGCCGCAAAGAAGAGCGTGTCGTCCGGATGCACCGTGTTGGTCGCGATGCGGATCAACGCATGGGCCACCGTGGCGCACGGCGCGCCGGCGTCCTGGCACTCGTTCGTGCCGTCCGCGCCGCCGGGCGCCACATACCACGAGCGCTGGCCGGCGCAAGGCGCGCAGGCGACGGCCAGGAGCACCGCCATCGCGAGCCAGCCACGGATGGTACAAGCGGGTCGCATCGTCCCGTGCACTATACCCCAACCCGGCCCGGCGGGGCCACCCCCTTGCATCGGCGCAAAGGCGCCGTCAGAGCGCGAGGTGGGCGTCGGTCACCGCTCCTTCGGAGGCCGAGGCGGCCTGCGCGGCGAACTTGGCGAGCAGGCCGCGCGTATAGCGGGGCCTGGGCTGCTTCCACTTGCTGAGGCGGCGCCGGATTTCCGCCGCCGGGACGCCGAGCGTGAGCGCGCGCTTTTCGGCGTCCAGCGTGATCGGGTCGCCGTTGCGCACGATCGCCAGCGGGCCGCCGACATGGGCCTCCGGCGTGATATGCCCGACGACGAATCCGTGGCTGCCGCCCGAGAATCGCCCGTCGGTGATCAGCGCGACATCCTTGCCGAGGCCGCGGCCCATCACCGCGGAGGTCGGTGAGAGCATTTCGCGCATGCCCGGTCCGCCGCGCGGCCCCTCATAGCGGATGACGATGACGTGGCCTTTTTTCACGTCGCCGCGGAGAATGGCGCGCAGGGCGCTTTCTTCCGACTCGAACACGATCGCGCGGCCCTCGAAACGGAGCCCCTCCTTGCCCGAAATCTTCGCGACGGCGCCGCCGGCCGCGAGGTTGCCGCGGAGGATCACCAGATGCCCGTCTTTCTTGATCGGATCCGACAGCGGGCGGATGACCTCCTGCCGTTTCGGGAACGGGGCCGCGCGGCGGACGTTTTCCCACAGGGTCTTCCCCGTGACGGTCAGGCAGTCGCCCCGCATGAGGCCCTCGGCGATCAGGATCTTCATCAGCGGCACGGTCCCGCCGATCTTCACGAGGTCGGCCATCACGAAGCGGCCGCTGGGCTTCAGGTCCGCGAGCACGGGGGTCCGGCGCCCGACCCGGGCGAAATCGTCGAGGGTCAGCTTGACCCCGGCGGTGTGGGCGATGGCCAGCAGGTGCAACACGGCGTTCGTCGAGCCGCCGAGCGCCATCACGAGGGCGATCGCGTTTTCGAAGGCCGCCGGGGTGAGGATGTCGAGCGGCCGGATGCCGCGCTTGAGCAGGTTCAGCACCGCGCGGCCGGCGGACCGGCAATCCTCGCGCTTGGACGTCGAGATCGCCGCCTGCGCGGAGCTGTTCGGCAGGCTCATGCCCAGCGCCTCGATGGCCGAGGCCATGGTGTTGGCCGTGTACATGCCGCCGCAGGACCCCGCGCCGGGGATCGCGCACGCCTCGATTTCCCTGAGCTCCGCGTCCGCGAGGGCGCCGCGCGCATGCGCGCCGACGGCCTCGAACACCGAGACGATATCCACGGCGCGCCCCTTGTGGCGTCCGGGCAGGATGGTCCCGCCGTAGACGAAAACGGAGGGCCGGTTCAGCCGCGCCATCGCCATCAGGCAGCCGGGCATATTCTTGTCGCACCCGCCGATGGCGACAAACCCGTCGAACCCCTCGCAGCCGACCACGGCCTCGATGGAGTCGGCGATCACCTCGCGGGAGGCGAGTGAGTATTTCATCCCTTCGGTCCCCATCGAGATGCCGTCGGAAACGGTGATGGTGCCGAAGATCACGGCCTTGCCGCCCGAGGCGTCCACGCCCTGGGCCGCGTAGCGGGCGAGCTTGTCAATGTGCATGTTGCAGGGGGTGACCATGCTCCAGGTCGAGGCGACGCCGATCTGCGGCTTCCGGAAATCGCGGTCGGTGAAGCCCACGGCGTGCAGCATGGCGCGGCTGGCGGCGCGTTCGGGGCCGTCCACGATGGCCGCGGAGTGGCAGCGGGACGGGCAGGACCGGCAGGAGAGATCGCGTTCGCGTTTCGATGGCATGACGGGATTCCGGGTTGGATGAGGCGTGGCTCGGGTGGACGTACTTTCAACAAAATATCTTTCCTTCGTCCAGTGTTTTGGTTATTCCGGACCCATGATACGCGGCTCCTTTGCGATTGCGGCCTCGCTGCTCGCGCTTTCCGCCGGAGTGTTCGGAGGCTGCTCGAAGAAGGAGCCCCCGCCGCCCCCGCCCCCGCCCGCCCCGAAGCCCGGCCTGGAGTACACCGATCGGGCGCTCCAGGACGCGTACGAGACCGCCTGGCATGAGCGCTATCGCGAGTTTGAGGCGCCGGAGCTCGGCGAATATGTCTGGGTCCGGCGCGCCGACGGCGCCTTTTCAGGCGGCGAGGTGAAGGCCTGGGGCCCGGACGAGGTCGTCCTGAAGGACGGCACGAACGAAGCCGTGTTGAACCGGCCGGGAGTCGCCCCCGATTCGCGGGCCGAGCTTTTTGCCGACGACTTCGCGCGCGGGGAGGCGATCCGCGAGGTCGAGGCCGCTCGGCGCGGCGTCTGGCAGTTCCAGGCCAGGAACTTGCTGGTTGGCACGGCGCGCTACTGCGTATCGGACGGCATCCCGCTCCGGAGCGGACCGGCAAACCGATTCGCCAAAGTGACCGTCCCGGAATTCGGGCGGGGCGATGCGTTGGAGGTCCTGGAGGAGCGCGGCGCGTGGATCCGGGTGCGGCCGCGCGGCAAGGAGGCCGAATTCTGGGTCAACAAACTCGCGACGCGCCCCATGCCGGGCGCGTCGCCGGAGGACTATTCGACTTGGATCGCCGAGCTGATGGAGACCGGGTTCATCGCGGCCTACGCGCCCGAACAGAGCGAGGCCCGGATCCCGCGCGGCATCTGGGCCGGGCTGCACCCCGGCATCCGCGAGGGGCTCAGCCGCATGCTGGCCAGCCACAGCAAGCAGGTCCGCAAGGCGAGCGTGGAATGGATCGAGATCAAGGACGCGGAGGGCGGCCGGCGCATGGCCCGCTATTCGCAGGCCCAGGGATTCCGCGCGCAATAGCCCGTCACGCGCCCGGCAACATGCCGCGGAACAGGCGCACCCGTTGATCCAGCTGCGTTCGTTTCAGGCGCGCCAGGCGGTCGAGGCTGAAGTCCTCCACGCCGAACGACGCCAGGACGCTCCCGTAAATCATCGCGCGGCGTATGGCTCGATCGTTCACCACGCCGCCCCGCGCGAGCGCCCCGAGAAAACCGCCCGCGAACGTATCGCCGGCGCCGGTCGGGTCCCGCACCACTTCCAGCGGGAAGGCCGGCATGATGAAGATGGACGTGCGCGTGAAGAGCAGGCTGCCGTGTTCGCCCTTCTTGATGCAGACGTACCGCGGCCCGAGCTCCAGCAGGCGCCGCGCGGCCGCGACAAGGCCGTGCTGCCCGCTCAGGTGGCGCGCCTCCGACTCGTTCAGCGTCAGCAGGTCCACCCGCGCGATGACCTCGCGCAACGACTCCCGCGCGGTGTTGATCCAGAGGTCCATCGTGTCGAGCATCACGAAGCGCGGCCGGGCGACCTGGTCGAGCACATGCAACTGGAGGGCGGGCGAGATGTTCCCGAGGAACAGGAACGGCGCGGAGCGGTAGGCGGCGGGCAATTCGGGGGAAAAGGCGGCGAACACGTTGAGCTCCGTGCTCAACGTCCGGCGGTTGTCCATGTTCGCCTCATACACGCCGCTCCAGCGGAAGGTCTCGCCCGGCCTGACCTGGAGCCCTTCGGTGTCTATCCCGAACCGCCGGTAGAGCTTCCGGTACCCGGCCGGAAAATCCGTTCCCACCACGCCCACCATGCCCACACGGCGGGCCTGGAAAGACGCCGCGGCGCAGGCATAACTGGCCGAGCCGCCCAGGACGCTGGCGCGGCGGTCGAACGGGGTTTCGACGGTGTCAATTCCGATCGAGCCCACGATGACCGCATCAATCGCGGATCGGGGGCGCGGCCGGGTGGATCGGGCTTTTTTCATTCGGGGGTTTCCAGCAGTTCCTCGAGCCGTTCGCAGAAGGCATGGAAGATGAGCATGTGCCCCTCCTGGATCCGCGGGGTATGGCGGGTGCAGGAGATGGAGAGGCAATGGTCCACGGCGCCGGCCAGGGCGCCGCCGGTGCCGCCGGTCAGCGCCACGGTGCGCGCGCCGCGCGCGCGCGCCGCGGATACCGCGCGCAGGACGTTGGCCGCGCAGCCGCTCGTGGAGATGGCCAGCAGCAGGTCGCCGGGCTGCGCCAGCGCCTGGACCTGTTTTTCAAAGACCTGCTCGTAGCCGTAATCGTTGCCGATGGCGGTCAGGACCGAGGTGTCGGTGGTCAGCGCAATGCAGGCATACGGCCTTCGTTCGCGCAGAAAGCGATTGACCAGTTCCCCGGCAATGTGTTGGGCGTCCGCGGCGCTCCCGCCGTTGCCGCAGACCAGGACCTTGTGCCCGCCCCGGATGCAGTCGGCCATCTCGCGCGCCAGCCGCTCCACATCCGTCCGCAGCCCGTTGACCACCTGGTCCACCACGGCGCGGTGCTCGGCGGCGAATGAATCCCAGTTCATCGTGCGGCGCCGCTTCAGGCGGTGAAGGTGTCGGACCGGTCTCCGGAGACCGTTTCGGCGGAGGCCGCGCCGACAATTTCCTGTACGCGGACACTGACTTCGCGGACATCGGACAGCCCCACCTTGTCGCGCAGGGTCGCGCGCGCGCGTTCCTGCAGCATCCGACAGAGTTCGGGAATCTGCGCGCCGGCGCGCACCTTGACGTCCAGTTGCACATCCACCGTCCCATTGTGTGTGCGCAGCGCGGGTTTGAGCTCCTCGACCGCGGCGAATTCCCCGGCCAGGCGGGCCAGGAATTCCTGCACGGCTTTCAGGCTGATGCTGACGGAGCTGCCCTCGATGTCGTAGGCGAGATACTGGCTCTTCTCCGGCAGGCGAAACCCCGTGAGAAAGAAGAGGATGACGAGGATCGCGAGCAGCAACGCGCCGAAGGAGGCCTCCATCGCATAACGCTTGGCTTCATCCAGGGTGGAAGTCCACGCCTCGCCGCCCTGGAACGCCAGCGCCAGGACCAGGCCCGCGCCGGCCAGCAGGGCGAGAAAGAGCACGGCGCCGATGAGATAGTGGAGGATCTTCAAGTATCGTCCTCCCCCGCGCGCAGCGGCGGCGCGGACGGCGGAACCCGGACGCCCTGGATGACCACGTTGACGGCCTTGACCGGTTTGCCGGTCATCTGTTCGACGGCCTTGCGCACTTCGGTCTGGATCTGCCAGGCGACGTGCGGGATGCGCACCCCGTAGGCCAGGACCACGTGCACCTCGATCGCGACCGCGGCGTCCTCGAATTCGACGCGAATCCCGCGGTCGCCCGATTTCTTGCCGATCATGCCGGCCAGTCCGTCCACCAGGCCGCCCGGCAGCTCCAGCACGCCGGCGATCTTCAGCGAGGCCTCGCGCGTGATGGCCGCGATGACGCTGTTGTGGATCTGGACGGTGCCCAGCTCGTTGGAATTCTCCACGTGCTCGGGCGAGAGCTCCGGGTGGTCCGGCGAGGCCCCGGTGTCTTTCCCCTTCGGATGTCGGGCGGGTTCAGTCATGGCGCGCTCCCTACTGGTTCAACAGGACGCCTTCTTTCATGAAGTTCTCGAGAAAAGTGGTGGTGTATTCCCCGCGCTGGAACCGGGCATCGGCCAGCAGGGCCTGCCCCACGGGCACGGTGGTGGACACCCCGTCAATCATGAACTCCGAAAGAGCCCGATTCATCCGCGCGATCGCGGTCGCGCGATCGGGCGCGGTCACGATGAGCTTGGCGATCATGCTGTCGTAGTGAGGCGAAATTTCGTAGCCGGAGTAGACGTGGGAGTCCACGCGGACCCCGATGCCGCCGGGCATGTGGACGAACTGGACCTTGCCGGGCGACGGCGCGAAATCCTTGAGCGGGTTTTCCGCGTTGATCCGGAACTCGATCGCGTGGCCGGTCGGTTTGATGTCTTTCTGGGCGAAGGAGAGCTTCTCGCCGGACGCCACGCGGATCTGCTCCTTGATGAGGTCCACCCCCGTGATTTGCTCGGTCACCGGGTGCTCCACCTGGATGCGGGTGTTCATCTCCATGAAATAGAACTCGCGCGCCTGGGAGTCGAACAGGAATTCGATCGTGCCGGCGTTTTGATACCCCACCGCCTCCACGGCCTTGAGGGCGGCTTTGCCCAGCCGCTTGCGCAGCTCGTCGTCGAGCACGGGCGAGAGCGCCTCCTCAACCAGCTTCTGGTGGCGGCGCTGGATGCTGCAATCGCGCTCGAACAGGTGGCAGGCGTTGCCGTGCTGGTCCGCGATGACCTGCATCTCGATGTGGCGCGCCTGATCCACGAATTTCTCGATGTAGACCTCGGGATTGGAAAAGGCGCGCTCGGCCTCCGAGCTGGCCATCATGAACCCCTGCGCGACGCTCACATCGTTGCGGGCGACCCGCATGCCCTTCCCGCCCCCGCCCGCCACGGCCTTGATCAGCACGGGATAGCCGATTTCCTGGGCGATGCGGATCGCGTCCTCCTTCGTCTTCACCACCCCTTCGCTGCCGGGCGCGATCGGGACGCCGGCCTTCTTCATCGTGTCCCGCGCGACGGACTTGTTCCCCATCATCCGGATGCTGTGCGGCGACGGCCCGATGAAGTGGATGTTGCAGTTCTTGCAGATTTCCGCGAAGTGGGCGTTTTCCGCGAGGAACCCGTAGCCCGGATGGATCGCGTCAACATCCGCGACCTCCGCCGCGCTGATGATGTTGGCGATTTTCAGGTAGCTGTCCTTGGCGGCGGGCGGGCCGATGCAGATGGCCTCGTCCGCCATCTGGACATGCATGGACTTCGCGTCGGCGGTCGAATAGACCGCGACGGCCTTGATGCCCAGCTCCCGGCAGGCCCGGATGATCCGCACGGCGATTTCGCCGCGATTGGCGATGAGAATGCGTTCCAGCATGGCGTCGTGTCAGCGCGGTTCGACGAGGAAAAGCGGCTGCCCGAATTCCACCGACGTGGCGTTTTCGACCAGGATCTTCCGGATGACGCCCTTGGTCTCGGCCTTGATTTCGTTCATCACCTTCATGGCTTCGATGATGCAGACGACGGATTCCTCCTCGATCTCCTTCCCGATCGCCGCGAACGATTCGGCCTCGGGAGAGGGCGAGCGGTAGAACGTTCCAACCATGGGAGATTTGATTTCCACCAGGTTGGCGGGCGTTGCCGCCGGCGCCGGCGCGGCCGCGGCAGCCGCGGCGGCGGGCGCAGCGGCGGGTAGTACCATGGACGTGGGCGCCACGACGACCTGCGGCTCCCCTCCGTTGACTTTGCGTTTGACCGTGATCCGGAAGCCTTCTTCCGCAAGCTCGAACTCCGAAAGTTCGTTGTCTTTCATCAGTTCGATGATGCGTTTGATTTCCTTGATGTCCATAGGACAACCTCCTCGATCGCTTCCGACAGGCCCGAAGTCTGCCAGACAGCCGAACCCATGCACTCTATCAAGCCGCCTCTCCATTTGTCCACGGAGGAGGTGGATAATTTGGGCGGGCCGCCCTGATCAGATTCCGGCGCGCGCAAGAATTTCGAGCGCAAGCAATTCCGGAATATTATGGTTCAGCAGCCGCGCCGCCCGGTCAACCGCGCCGATGCGTTGAAGCAGCGCGCCCACGTTGCAGTCGCGCGCCTGCGCCCGGAGGGCGGTCAGCTGGTGGGGATAGTGCAGCGCCGACTCGTCGGCGCCCAGCCGGCACGCCAGCAGATCCCGCTGCCATAACTGGATGGCGCGGAGCGCATCGGCGCGCTGCCGGGCCAGATGGGCTTGCAGCCGCGCCGCGTGGACCTGCCGGCTGATCGCTTCCCCTTCGGACACATCCTCTTCCCTGGCGGGCTCGCTTTCTTCATCCGCCGGGGCCGCTTCCGGATCTAGCGAGTCGCGGATTTCCTCCAGGAGGGTTTGCAGGCGGGCCGCGCGGGACAGGGCCGTCAAAGGCCCGCGCGCGCCGGTTTCGGCCAGCCAGGCCTCCAGGGCGGGGCGCCACGGCGCCTCCGGGGGGCGCTCCCGCTCGCCACAATTGATGCGCTGGCAACGCGACACAATCGTCGGAAGCAACGCCTGCGCCTCGCCGGTCACCAGCACGAGAACCGCACGGCCCGGGGGTTCCTCCAGGGTCTTGAGCAGCGCGTTCATGGCGTTTTCGTTCATGCGATCGGCGTGGAGGAGAAGCCCGACCTTCCAGCCGCCGGCATAGCTCGTCTGCGAAAGGCTCTGGTTCAGTTCGCGGATGGCGTCCACCTTGATCTGGCGGCTCTTGTTCTCCGGCTCGATCCGATACACATCGGGATGGGTGCCGGCTTCGATCAACCGGCAGCCGGGACACGCGCCACAGGGTTTATCCGCGGCGCCGGCGCAATACAGCAACCGGACCAGTTGTTCCGCGAGGGCGCGCCCCATGCCGTCCGGGGATCCGATGATGAGAAAGGCGTGCGCCAGCCGGCCGGCCTCCAGAGCGGAGCGGAGCGGAGCGAGCGCGTCGTGCGGGTCAGGGGAGGACATGACGGACGATCTCCCAGATGGCCTGCTCGACCTCGTCCGGCGGCCGGGTGGCGTCCACGCGGCGGAAGCGCTCGGGCCAGCGGCGCTCCAGTTCGAGGTAGCCGTTGCGCACGCGCTCGTGGAAGGCGCGCGCCTCGCGCTCGATCCGGTCGGCCGACTGGAAAAGCTCCTGCTGGCGACCGAGGACGCGCTCGAAGCCCAGTTGGATCGGGACATCGAGCAGCAGCGTGACATCCGGCACGGCGCCGTCTATCGCGAAGGCGTTGATCGCCAGCATCTGTTCCACCGGGAATCCGCGCCCATACCCCTGGTACGCCGTCGTCGAATCGGCGAACCGGTCGCAGACCACGATGGTCCCCCGCTCCAGCGCCGGCAGGATCACGGTGCGGACAAGCTGGGCCCGGCTGGCGGCGAACAGGAACACCTCGGCCTGGTCGCAAATCTCCTCGCCCGCCTTGTCGTGCTGCAGGATATCGCGGATCGCCTCGCCCGTGGGCGTCCCGCCCGGCTCGCGCGTGTAGAGGACCTCGCGGTCCTGCCCGCGCAAACGGGCGATCAGCCGCCGGGCCTGCGTCGTTTTGCCGCCGCCCTCCGGACCCTCAAACGTTATGAATCGTCCCGCCCGCATATTTGATCACCGGCCCCCGATCACCGGTCGCCGGTCGCCGGTTACTTCTTCCTTAATTTCGGTCCCTGCGGCGAATCCTGCACGATCCAGCCCCGCTTGGCGATTTCATCGCGAAGCCGGTCGGATTCGGCCCAGTTTTTTGCCGCGCGCGCGGCCTGCCGCTGAGCCGCCAGCTCCGCGACCTCCGCGTCCGCCACCTCCGCGGCCGGCTTCAACACGCCGAGCACCCGGTCCAGATCGTCAAGGACGGCCAGCGCCGACGCGGCGGACCCCGGCGCGACCGCGCCCTCGTCGAGCGCCTTGTTGCCCGCGCGCAGCATATCGAACAGCGCCGCGAGGGCCTCGGAAATGTTCAGGTCCTGGTCCAGCGCGGCGCGGAAGGCCGCGCGCCCACGCCCGGCCCATTCCGGCGCGGCGCCGTCGCCCGCGCGGCCC
>CAYMCD010000099.1:0-12048 GCA_964388845.1 uncultured Verrucomicrobiota bacterium | reverse complement strand
GCCGCACGCCGGCCGCCGCGGTCCGCTTCGCCAGCCGCTCAGCCCGGGAGGGCGGCGCAACCGGCGCCGCGGCCGGGGCGGCGCGCTCCACATCCTCCAGCCATTGGAACAAGTCGTGCGGCTTCGCCGCGGGCGCGGCGGCCGGACGGACGCCCGCGTGGCGCGGCGTGGCCTCCCAGAACACATCGCCCCAGGGGTGATGGCGGGAGGTGAACGCGGACGCCGGCCCCGGGCCCGGGCCATGGCCCTGCCGGACAAAGGTTTCGGTGACGCGGGTCAGAACCCGACGTAACGCGCCGCCTCGCCCAAGCTCGTGGAACTGCCGGAGGATTCCTGCTGTTGTTTCCATTTTTCTGGACTCCATAGTTCGAAGCATTCGAACGCGCCTGCCAACACCACTTCGGATCGGATGCCGGCGCAGGCCAGCAACTCATCCTTGATCCGGATGCGCCCCTGCGCATCCCACGCGACCAACTCGGAACGCGACGCAAGGGTGCGGAAAAAATGCCGCCCCTTTTCATCCGCCACGGAGAGACTGCTGACCCGCTCCAGTCGCTTGGCCATCTCGCGCGCGGGGAACACGCACAGGCAAGGAACGCCGATGCCCGGCAGGACGTACACCTGTTCCGGCTTGCCCACCTGATCGCGCCAACCGACTGGAATGGTCAGCCTCATTTTGCGGTCCAGCAGGTGTTGAAACTGGCCGACAAAAACGCCTTGCAGCATTTGCGCCAGCTTGTCCCCACCATCCTGTCTGGTACCCGTCATTTAGCTATCCTTGGCCCCACCTTATCCCACTTGGCCCCACTAATGGTCAACGACAATTCGCAACAATTTTTTAAGCTAATTCACATCGCCTTGTTTGATAAACGATTACGGATTTTTTGTCCGCGCAACGCTATTCGGCGAAGCATTGCACCGCGCCCCACCGAAAAATATCGAATTAAGGACCGTTTCAGTGCACTTCGGCTGTCCACGGAAACGAGTTTTGACGCGAATCCGGAGCCTGTCCCCATCCGCGAAAACGGCGGTCAAGCGGCTGCTTTTTTTACTTCGTGTGCGCCACGCCGAAGACCGCCCGTTTTAATCCTTCGCAAAAACGGCCATAAATCTGGCGTTGTTGCAGGGCGTGCACCTCGCGCGCGAGCGGTCCAAACTCCGCGCGCACGGCGGCCGCGGGACCCAGCCCGGCTCCCTTGATCCATCGGCCGCCTTCTTTCAACGCGATCAACGCGGCCGGCACACGCCAGCGCGCCTTCGCGTCAAAGAGCGGACGCATCGCGGCCTGCCCCCGGCCGATGCCTTCGTATAAACGTTGCAGATACGCCGGCTCGGTGCGCGCGGCCGGGATGCGATGCGCAATCACAAGCGAGGGCTCGTAGCGCACTTCGTAGCCGAGTTGGTGCGCGCGGATCACAATGGCGGTATCCTCCCCGCCGGTGAGCGCCGCGCCGGTGCGTCCGGTCACGCGGCCCGCCAGCGCGGACTCCTCGAAGATGCGTTCCAGCAGCGCGCGGCGCACCACCATGCCGGCGCCCGCGGGACCGCCCGTCACCTCGGCGTAGGCGAAGGGCGCGTCGCCCCGATCGCACACCGCGAGGGCAAAGGAGGCGATGGCGCGGCCCAGCGCCGTGGGCTCACCGATCCACTCCGCGCGCACCTTTCCGCCCCACACGCCGGCGCGCGGATGTTCCGCGACGGCGCGAAGCAGCGCATCCACATAGTCCGGCGCGGGGATATTGTCGTCGTCGAGAAACGCGAGCACCGCGCCGCGGGCGTCGCGCGTCGCGCGATGGCGGGCATGCATCAGTCCGGGTTGCGGTTCCCGCGCCACCCGGCCGCGGCCGGGCACATGCTTGGCCAGCGCCGCTTCGGCCACCGTCGCGGTGCGATCGGTGCTTGCGTTGTCCACGACCAGGACTTCCCACCGATCGCCCCGGTCGGTCTGCCGCCCGAGCGCCCGCAGCACATCGCCGATGCGCTCCGCGCCGTTGAAGGTGCAGATGCAAAGGGTGAGCGCGGGCGCGGCGCCGGTCATGCCGCGGCTCCCCGCGCGAGCCGCGCGCGAAGGCGCCCGAGATGGCGCGACGCCTCGGCGCGATCCGCCCCGGTGAATCCAATTCCCCACACGGCCAGCGCGTACGGCGCCCCGCAGCAGGCGAACTGGAGGAAAACCCCGGGCAGGCTGCGCGGCGTCCACAGTCGCTGCAGCAGCGCGGCCGCCGCGGCGAGCGCCAGGCCGGCGAGCGCCGGGCGCAAGCAGCCCTGCGCCAGCCACTGGCGCGCGGGCAGGCCCATCAGGCGCAGCGCATAGACCACGCTGTAGGCGGAGATGAGCAGCAGCGCCGCGACGCTGCCGGCGGCGATCCCCATGAGCCCCCACCCCGCCCACCGCACCAGCAGCACGCTCAGCACGATGTTCAGCACGCCGCAGGCCAGCGCGACGAGCACCGGGCCGCGCATGCGCGCGTGCGCGATGTTGACGTTGTACGCCATCCGCTCGGGGATGCAGAACAGAAACGCCAGCATGATGACCTGGAGCACCGCCGCGCTCTCGCGCGCGAAATCCTCGCCGACCCAATGGCGCAGGAGGGGCGCGGCGTAGACGGCCAGCAGCACCGACGGCCCGATGCCGATGAGCAGCGAATACCGCGTCCCGCGCAGGAAGGTGGAGCGCAGGGCGCCGTCTTCGCGTCGCGAAACCTGGGCCGTCATCAGCGGCAACAGGGTCCCCACGAACGCCATGACGAGGACGCGCACCTGCGGGTCCCATCGCTGGGCGACGTTGTAGTACACGATCCAGTCCGGCCCCAGCTCGCGGAGGTTTGAGATCAGAATCGAATCGCTCGTGTAGTAGAGGAGGAATCCGATCCCTCCGATAAAATTGAGGCCGCCGAACGCCATCATGTCGCGGAGCTGCCGGGAGGAGCGGATCAGCGGGAGCGCCACGCGGAACGTGGGCAGGAGCCGGTGGGCCATCGGCATCATCACCAGCAGCCGCCAGAGGACGAGGGCGCCGTTGCTGGCCAGAACCCAGAAGACGATGGACGGCGTCCCGCGTTCGAAAACCACGACCACCAGCGCCGCGGCGCCGAGCGAGGTGACCAGGACGCCGAGATCCTGGAGGTAGAACCGCTCCTTCACGAAGACCGGCGTCTCCCACACGCCCGTGAGGATCAGGAAGGCGGTGGACAGCCCGATCACGAGGAACACGGGGCGCGCCACCGCCACCAGCGCGTCGGACAGACCGAACAACGGCCCCGCGAAGAGCGCGAGGACCGCGCTGCCGAGCGCGAAGAGCAGCGCCGCGAGGATGGACATCAGGAACCCGGCCGCGAGGTTGCTGTTCAGCTCGTCGAGTTCGCCGCGCGCGTAGTTCATTTTGGCGAAGCGCTCGTAGCTGATCCCCATCGCGGTGTGCGCCAGGCCCACGAACTGCAGCGCCTGATAGGCCAGCGTTTTCAGGCCCAGCAACGTGGGACCGAGCGTGTGGATGAGATAGGGCGTGAGAAAAAAGGCGACCAGGTTCGACACCGCCAGCGTGGCGTACTTCGACGCGGTATTGATCGCGATCAGGCGTTTCGAATCGATGCGCGACGCCTCATCGGTCGGCGTGTTCATCGGTGCCGTACTGTTCCCGATAGTTGTAATGCGTATCGCGGTAGCTGTAGTTGCCGAGGAAGGAACCCTTCGCGAAATCCACGTCGTTGACCACCGCGCCCAGGATGTTCGCGCCCGCCTCCACAAGCCGGCGCATCGCATGGGCGATCGCGCGCTTCCGGCTCTTGTTGGGGCGGCAGACGAAGACGAGGCACCCCGTGATGCCCGCGAGCGAAACGGCGTCGCTCACGACGCCGTACGGCGGGGAATCCACGATCACGCGGTCGTACCGCTTTTCGGCCCATGCCATGAATTCCTTGACCGTGCGCGATCCCATGATTTCCGCCGCGCTGATGTCCTGCGTGGGCCGGCTGGAAACGACCTGGAGGTTCTCGCAGTCGGTGTCCTGCGGCAACGAGTCGAACAGCGCGGAATCCTGTGCCGCGAGCGCGTGGATCAGGCTGCCGGCCTGCGGACTGACCTTGAACATGCGGCCGACGCGCGGCCGCCGGAGGTCGAAGTCAACCAGCAGCGTCTTGAGCCCGCGCTTGGCGGTCACGATGGCCAGGTTGCAGGTGGTGATCGTCTTGCCCTCGCCGGCCGTGGTGCTCACCACCAGCACGGTCCGGGAGAGTTCGGGGCCGGCGAGCGAGTCAATCAAACTGCGGACGCCCGCGAACGCCTCGGCCACCTGGCTGAAGCGGTCGTTCAGGCTGGCCAGCGCGAGCTCGTCCCGCGCGCTGACGTCCATGTGCGGGATGAGGCCGAGCACCTTCAGCCCCAGGTCGCCCTCGACGTCCTGGGTGCTGGTGATGAAGTCCTCGAGATTGTCCGTGAAGAGGGCGAGGACCAGGCCGCCCAGGCCGCCGAGGACCAGCGCCAGCAGGAGGACGCGCAACGGGCGGGGCTTGATCGGGTGCGAGGGCGGCGTGGCTTTTTTCACCACCTTGATCGAGGCGGTGTTCTCATCGGCGGACAGGCGGGCCTCCTCGATGCGGTTGAGCACCCCGCGATAACTCAGGTCGCTGGCGTCGCGCTCGCGCTCGAGGGCGGAGAGCGTGGACCGGCCCTTGACGATGTCGAGATCGAGCTCGGCCAGTTCCTTCCGGCGCGCCACGCTTTCGTCCTTGAGGCTCCGGATCTGGTTCTCGATCAGGTTTAACTCGGACTGGACGGTCTCCCTCGCGCGTTGGACCGACACATCGAGTTGGCGGCGGAGGATCTGGATCGCGTCGTCCTGGGCGATCACGTCCGGGTGGCGCGGGGTCAGGCGCGTCAGGAGGGTTTCCCGCTGGCCGACCGCATCAATCCATCGGCGGAGTACATCGTTGATTTCCTCCTGGCGTGGAATGGAGAGCGGAATGCGTCCGGCGCCGCCCGGGTCGCGGCTGATGTCGGTGAGGATGCCCACCATTTCCTGCGCCAGCAGCCGCTGGCTGTCGAGCTTGATCAGCGTGCCGTTGAATTCGACGAGGGAGTCCTCGATGTTCTTCTTGCGGGATTCGAGGGCATCAATTCGATTGCCGGCGCGGAATTCGACGAGCGACTGTTCCGCCTTTTCGAGCGCCTTGCGCTGCGCGATGACCTGGGTTTGCAGCCAGGCCACCGCGCTGTCGGAGGTCGCGCGGTTTTCCTCAAAGGCAACGGACTCGGCGGCGAGGCCGAAGGCATTGGCGAGGTGGGCGGCCATCTTGCGGTCGCGGGAGTCCACGGCAATGCGGAGCAGGCGCGTCCGCGGCACGAGCCGGAAATCAATATGCCAGGGGGCGGGCAGCAGTTTGTTGATTTGGTCCTCGGTGAGGTCCGGCTGCTGGAGCAGCGCCCGGAGTTTTTCGCCCGCGATTTTCCGGGTGTCGTCGCCCTTGAATTTTTCCAGCCTCGTGTTGAAAATTTCCTCGGAACCCCAGGTGGTGGTCGTGTCGTCAATGATCGCGCCCTGCCCCGCGGTGATGCGCGGCCGGCGCATGCTCATCTCGATCAGGGTATCCGCGCGATAGACGCGGGAGGCGAACAGAAGGTACAGCAGGGCCAGGAGGACCGCCGCGCCGACCGCGGCGGCGACGGACCGCCACTTCCGGGAGATCACGCGCAGCAGGCGCCCGAGCGTCACCTTGCCCAGCAGGCCGATCTCGGCTCCGCCGCCGGCCGGGTCGCCGTAAAAGGGATCGGCGTATTGGACGTGGGCGCTGTAAAGGGGCGCGGAACGGGCGGTTCCGGGGCGCGAATCGCCTTGCGGCGCGGGCGTTTTATGTTCGACGTTCAAGGGGGCTCACCAATGGCGGAGACGATACCGGCAGGTTTCTTTTCCTTCAACTGAATTGAGGTCGCCCGGAATTGCGCGGGGGCGGGAGGACGCGGGACGAGCCGGCCAGGACCGCGAGCCAGAGGGCGAGGACCGCAGAGGAGCGGAAGGGCAGATCAATCAGACTCTGCGCCGCCACCAGGCCAACCCCGAGGCACGGGAGGAGCAGCATCGGAGGGTATCCGGACCGCGCGCGCCAGGCGGCGAGGAAAAGGACCGACGCGATGCCCGCCATGGCGCCCGCGCCCACGACGCCGAATTCGGCCAGGAACTGGATGGGGTCATTGTGGACATTGGCTTTTCCCTCCGTGATCCGGCGCCACTCCTCCGGCCGGAGATAGTGCCCCAGCAGATAGCGGTACCCCCACCCGCCGACTCCGAAGACCGGATGGTCCCGCCAGATCTGCGCGGCGGTTATCACCTGGAACCAGCGAAAATTTGCCTCCCGGTCCAGGAAGGTTTTCTGGTCGTTCTCCGGTTTGAATTCCGTCCGGATGGCATCGCGGCCGAGTCCGAAAACCAGCGCGCCGCCGAGGACCACGACGGCCAGGGCGATGATCGCTCCGTGGAGGCGCCCGACGGGCGTGAGGCGGGGCCAGACGGTCCGCGCCAGGAAAAATCCGATCGGGAGCAGCAGAAGCCAGCCGAGGAGGATGGACAACCGGCTCAATGCCAGGTTGGTTCCGATCAGGCAAAACAGGACGGCGCCGGTCAGGGGCCAGACGCGGCCCCGGCGCAACGGCCCGCGGCCCGCCAGTTCGTACAGGAGCAGGGCCGCGGCCACGCACAGACAGATCAGGAAATAGGATCCGGCGTGGTTCGGATAGCCGAAGGTGGCGAAAAAATGCGGGCGCATAGGGATCCGCCAAAACATGTGGGTCGTCCCCGACACATACTGGACCAGACCGAAGGCGCACAGGGCCGACGCATTGTAGACGAGGATGCGCCAGAACGCGCGGACGGCGCGGGAAGACACCGCCGGCGAACGCAGGATCACCAGCAGCACGATCGCGGGGAAAAACCAGTCGAGCATCTGACGGGCTTCGGCTGTCGTGATCGCGGAAGGCAACGCCGGATGGCGCGGCGCGCTGTATTCCCAGGCGCGCGAGGCGGTATCGAAATACAGCGCGCGCCCGGCGTTCCACCACTGGACCACCAGGAGCGCCAGGAGAACCAGCCCGAACCAGAGCACGGGATCGCGCCACCGGATGAAGGGCGGCCCCGCGGGTTTCCCATCCGCGCGGCGGGCGCGATCCCGGCGGCGATGGATCAGCCCCAACACCGGCAGGACCACCAAGGCGATCCACAGCATGGGCCGGGTCCACAGCGCATGGGTGCCGCCGCGCAGCCACGCGGGGAGAATGGCCAGCGCCACGGCGCAGCCGACGACCCACCGGTCTTCAGGCGCGAGGGGTGGCGATGCGGTGCGATTGGACATGAAGCGGCGCGACTCGGTTAAAGAGAAACCGGGCAACCTTTGCGGAACCTTGCGGCCCCTCAAGATTGCCCGGCATTCCCAAAACGGGCTGCTTATTGGTTCACATACGTCCGGGCGACCGGCGGCGCCCCCTGGTCCTGCGGGACGATGGGCGGCACGACATTCATCGGCGCGGTCGCGGGCGGCGGGATGACCGGGGCCGCCGCGCCACGCAATTCAATGACCAACTGCTGGATCAAGGCGACCAGGTCGGCGCCCAGCACGGACACGGGATCGGCGGCGGCCGCGCTGACGGCCGGGCCCGACTCCGGACCCGCCGCCGAAACGAGCGGTGTGAAGACCGGCCCCTCGGCATTGCCCACGGCTACGGCGCCGGCGGCGGCCAGGACGGGGAGGAGGTCTTTCCCGACCTGTCCCGCGAGGCTTTCCACCATCGCGGGGGCGTTTTCGCCCGAGAGCAACAAGCCGCGCACGTAGAGCAGCGCGGCGGTTTGCTGCTTGCTGGCCGCGGGGAGGGTGAGCCCCTCGATCTCGGCAATCGTCATCACGATGGTTTCGGCCGTTTGCGCGGGCGTGGCGCCCTGGACCAACGTGTTCAGGACCGTCTGGTCCGCCAGGACCTGCTCAATTTGTTCCGATGTCGGCGGGGCATAGGCAAACGAAGACACAGCCCACGCGGACACCATCGCCAGCGATATCACAGCACTAATTCTTTTCACTGCAACCTCCGTTCCTCATCATGTGACCGTACGTCCGAATCCCGTTCCGCACAAGCCTCAAATCTCCACCCGGACACCCAGCGTCAGGCGGAGCTGGTCGTAATCCTCGCCGGGAATCGTGGTTTCACGATTCTCGTAGCGGGCCTCCGCATAAAGGTTCAAGTGCCCTTTCGGCGGGAGGTAATCGAAGCGCAACTGGCCGCCCCAGATGGTGTCGTCCTGGTACACGAATTCATCCGTGTCCACCTCGACCGGGTCTTCATACTCGTCGTTGCGATAGGATACGGTGGCCGCCAGCCGGAAGCGCTCCAACATGCGGTGGGAAATCCCGACCGAGGCAACCGTGACCAGCTTCGGGTTGTCCGCGTATTGCGCGGCCGGCTGGATCGCGTTCCGACCGATGAACTGGAGCTTGGTGCGCTGGCTCAAGTCGTAATCGCCGGCCACGTCGAAACTGAAATAGTCAATGGTGTCGTCCCCGGACTGGTCTATGTCCGGACTGTCCTCCAGCGCGGCCTCGCTGGCCTCGAAACGATCGTAGCGGCCGACGCCCGCGCCGCCCTTGAAGCTCAACTTGTCGGTGGTCCGGTTCAGGAAGCCGCCGCGAATGACAAAGTAGTCGGGCTCGTTGGCGAGCGCGTCGCTGTCCTGGATGCCGTACTGGCCGGTCAACAGCGCGGCGGTCTTGTCCGTCACCTGGTAGTCGAATTCCGCCTGGAACTTGATGTCCGTCCAATCGAACAGACGCTCGGTGTCATACTCGATCGAACCGTATGCGACGGAGAAATCGGAGTTGAGCTTGTCCGTCATGCGCCACGTGAGGATGCCGGCCAGGTCGAGCAATTGGCGGCTCACGCGCTCGGTGCGGTCCTCGGAGAGGAAGAGCTGCTCCGTGTCCGGATTGGTCAGGTCATCCGGATAGGCGGTGGCCTCGAGATCGAAAATCTCGCGGTAGATCTGGCGCAGACCCAGCGTGAACCGGTCGGTGCGGCGCTCGCCCAGGATGAAGTTCAGTTCCTGGACGAAACTTTCGTTGTCGAGATCGTCAAAGTCATCATACCGGCGGGCCTGGCCCAGCAGGATCAGCTCGCCCAGGAACTGATCGGTCTCCCGGAACAAGCGGCCGCCGAGCGTCAATTCAAAGAAGATGTCCTCTTCCTTGTCCGAAACGTCGCCGATGTCTTCATCCGCGAAGATCGAGCGTTCCTGGATCTCCCCGCTCGGCACGACAAGCCTCACGTTGGAATCGTAGGTCCCGGTCAATTCGCCCCACAGGTTCAGGCGAAGCGGTCCGACGCGAAGGCCCTCGTTAAACGCCCACACCGACGACAGCGAAAGAGCCGCCGCGGCTGAAAAAACAAATATTCTCTTCACACCAACACCTCCCTGTTTTTCATGTCCCCCGTGTCCGTCTGAATTTCGAAGTGGACCTGCCCGAACATGCGAAGGAGGCTAGAATATACTTTCCGGGACAAATATCAAATCGCCGGGCTTCAAAATCAAGTCTTTTTCGGCCGCGCCCTGCTGCCCGACAGCGGTCAAGTCAACGGTGATGCGCATGCTTTTTCCCTCGGGCGTGCGCCGGGTCAACCGGATCGAGGACGCGCGCGCGCTCGTATCCAGGCCGCCCGCCTGCTGGATGGCTCCGCTCACGGTCAGATCCTGGGTCGGCGGGATATTGACTTTGCCCGGCGACCTGACCCGGCCCAGCACGACCACAGCCCCCCACGGCGAGACCGCATCGGCCCGATCCTCCACGACAAACTCCGCCACAACCTGGGGATTGATGAAGTATTCCTTGTACCGGGCCTGGAGATCGGCGATCAGCGATGTCAGGGTCGCGCCCTCCACGCCAACCGTGCCGATGAGCGGAAGGTCCAGTTGATAGTTGTCGGATACGCGCTTCACCTCGGAGTCAATTTCCCGCTTGCCCGACGCGAGGACGGAAATCCGGACCACGAAACCGGGGCGCAGGAGCGGCGAACGGTCGGCGCCCAGGAGGGCATCCGCACGGAGATCCTCCTTCGCATCGCCGGCCTTCCGTTTCGCGCGTGAAGCGCGCGTGGATTTCGGGGCTTCCTTCTCCTGTTCGGTGTCGGGCCCGTCCTCGCGCACGCGCACGACCAGGTCGTCGAAGGCATGCGCACTGGTGGAACCCGGGGATGCGCTGCCGAAAAAGCCAATCCACCCCTTGTCGAATCCCGGCGCACGCCCCTCCCAGAGCAGGACTCCGTCGAGGTAGAATTGGAGATTCGCACCCCGGGTGAAAACGCCCATGCGCGCCGCACCCGTTGCGCGATCCGGCAACCGGGTCCACGGAACCAGATAGCCGACGACGCCGCCGGCCTGGCGGAATACGGCGTAGTGCGCGCCGCCGCCGTCCGCGCCCAGGGCGGCAAAGAGGGCCGAGCCGGACTTCCACCCGGCAAAATCCGGTGTGGCATGGACGACCAGACCGGCCGCCCCCGCCCCTTCGCTCACAACGGCAATCGAGGCCTCGGCCAACGCGCTGGAGAAAACGGTATTGGTCAGGAGCAAATCGGCATGGCTGTCGTTTTCGCTGCGGCAGACCACCCGGCCCTCCGACCATTGCCACCGCGCGGGGTCCGCCGCGCTCCACGCGCCCAGGGATTCCGCCGCGGCGAAGGGTTCATTGACGACAACCGGGTACCCGGTGAGAACCGGATACACGTTGCCCGTCCGTCCGCCCGAACCGCCTGTCGCGCAACCGCCCGCCAGACCGCACAGCGCCAGGGCAAAGGCCACGGCGCGCACGCCCGGCGCGGGGACGGTCTTCACGATTCGAACCGGATGGCTGATTGGAAGGTCCATACGCTGTCTACTCCCTGACGGCCGCCGATGAAGGATGGGGATTGATTCACGGGCTTATCGCTTGCCGACCAACCGGATGGGTATACGCGCCGAAGATACCGCGCCATCGGCCTGATCCGTCACCTTCACCACCAACTCGTACTCGCCGCGCTCAATCTTATCGTCCAGGCGCAGCTCCTGGACGAGAAAGAAATCGCGGCGCGGGTTGCGCACCACGTCGGCGATCTGGACGGGCTGTTCGGACCACACCGGCGCCTTCTCCTTTCGGCCGGCCGGCACGAGCTGAAGTTCCGTGGCCAGCTGGGTCGAATGGAGCCCGTCCTTCTGCTTGCGGGACTTGAACTTGTCCACTTCCACATACACGAGGATGCGCGGGAGCTCGCCGATCCGGAATTCATTCTTGGAGAATACCTCGTAGACACCGAAGCCGGCCACCTCTTTGCACAGCGCGGCATTGGAGATCTCGATTCCCTCCTGGGCGAGCAGCGAGGCGGAGAGGGCGCTGGAGGATTTGAGCAGCGCGGCGCGGTCCGCCGGACGATCGCCGTCGCCGAGCTGCCGGCCCAGCGCCGAGAACAACGCCTGGTATTCCTCAATCACGGCGCGTTCCTCCCGGGTCAGTTTCTTCAAGTCCTCATCCGAGAGGCGGCAATCCCTGTCAATCAAACAGAGACTGGTCTTGGCCAGATAAGGCCGCAGCCCCTTGCGGCCGCCGTTGATCTCCTCGGTCAGCATCTGATCGAGCTTTTTCATCATGGCTTCAGTGGAAAGCGGCTTCTCGACAATTTTCTCGACCGTTTTCTCGACGATCTTCTCCACCGGTTTCTCCACGATTTTTTCGACGATTTTCTCGACCGGCTTTTCCACAATCTTCTCGACCGGTTTCACGACGATTTTCTCGACGATTTTTTCGACCGGCTTTTCGACGATGCGCTCGACGATCTCCTGCCGCGCCGTCACGGCGGCGGACATGGTCTGGACCGCTTTCATCAGTTCGCGCACCTCGGCGGACAGCGCATTGATCTCCGACTCAGCGACGTATGGGTTCGTGTTCGCGAAGACCACCGGGGGCGCGGTGACGGCGGCAGGTGCGGGCGTTTCGACCTCGACGGCCGGCGCCGGGGCGGGCTCGGTGGCGGCAGCCGGCTCGGCCGGGG
>CAYMCD010000098.1:0-12135 GCA_964388845.1 uncultured Verrucomicrobiota bacterium | reverse complement strand
TCATCACCGACTGCATCTTCTCGGAGCGCGGATCGCCGATGATCGAGCGCCCGCCGAGTGCGCGCGGGCCGAACTCCATGCGGCCCTGCACCAACCCGACCACGTTTTCGCTCGCTATAACCCTGGCGATTTCCGTCGCCCACTCCGGGCCCGTGAGCTTTCGGGCCGGATAGCCCTTCGCCTTGAGGAAGTCCTCAACCTCGTCGTCGAAGTTCGGTCCGAGGTAGGCGCCCCGCATGCCGTCCTTGGCGCCGTCGGCCTCGCGCGGGTTGCCTTTCACATGGTGCCAGACCGTGAGCGCCGCGCCGAGCGCGCCGCCCGCGTCGCCCGCGGCCGGCTGGATCCAGACGTTCTCGAACGGCCCTTCGCGCAGCAGCCGCCCGTTGGCGACGCAATTGAGCGCCACGCCGCCCGCCAGGCAGAGGTTTTTTTCGCCCGTCACCTTGTGCAGGTGGGCGGCCATCTTCAGGACAATCTCCTCGGTCACCACCTGGATGGAACGGGCGAGATCCATTTCGCGCTTGGCGATGTTGGACTCCGACGTGCGTGCCGGCCCTCCGAACAGTTCGGCGAACTTGTCGTTCGTCATGGTCAGCCCGGCCATGTAGTTGAAGTAGTCCTGGTTCAACTTGAACGAGCCGTCCTCTCGCACCGACACGAGGTGTTCGTAAATCTGGCCCACATACTTCGGCTCGCCGTACGGCGCCAGCCCCATCAGCTTGTATTCGCCCGAATTGACCTTGAACCCGGTGAAGAAGGTGAACGCCGAATAGAGCAGGCCGAGCGAATGCGGGAAATGCAGATCGCTGAGGATCTTCAGGTCGTGCCCCCGGCCATGGCCAAGCGTGCTGGTGGCCCACTCGCCCACCCCGTCAATCGTGAGGATCGCGGCGTTCTGGAACGGCGAGGGATAGAATGCGCTCGCCGCGTGCGATTCGTGGTGCTCGGGGAAATAGAGCTCGCGCTCCGGTTTCACCCCGCAGAGTTCCAGCGATTCCTCGATCTCGAGCGGGATCCAGAGTTTCTCCCGTATCCAGATGGGCATCGCCATCATGAAGGAGCGCAGGCCGGCGGGCGCCACGGAAAAATAGGTCTGGAGCAGCCGCTCGAATTTCTGGATCGGCTTGTCGTAGAACGCGACCGCGTCGAGACCGTCCTGTCCGATTCCGCCCTCGTGCAGGCAGTAGCGGACCGCATGGAACGGGAAACGCTCATCGTGCTTCTTGCGCGAGAAACGTTCCTCCTGCGCGGCGGCGATGATTTTTCCGTCGCGCACCAACGCGGCGGCCGAGTCGTGATAAAAGGCGCTGATACCGAGTATGTTCATGGAGACGTACGGGCGTTGGCAGGCGGGAGGCCGTTGTTAGTGTTGTTTCCTGTATTGCGCCATGCTCGGCACGGGAGGGCGGGGCGTCCAGAAAGACGTCCGCTCCGCGTCCGGAAAGCGGCGATCCATGGGATCCTTGCCCGAGACGAGCAGGATCAGCCGTCCGAATGTGAAAGTGATATAGAAAAAGGGTACGAGGAGCCCCCATGTGAGCCCGCCCGCCACCCAGAAGGCGAGTTTCGCGCCGAACTTTTCAAAACCATGGAATATCGGCGGGAAGACCCATCCGCCGATCAGCACGAGGCCCGCGAGCGACCATACGATCGCCGGCCCGACCGGGTGTCCCCATATCCTATAGATGACATAGCCCACCGCGGCCATGGCAAGGGCCTGGAGGGTGGATTTCAGCTTCAGCGACATGGGCCTGGCTTGCTTGTGCGGTGCGCCCAAGGCTTTCCAGTCCCATGTATTCATTGTTTTGGGAACATTCGGCACGAAACTCGCCTCCTTATGGAGCGGGCAGTCTACGATATCGCCCGACCGAGTCAACCCACCTGCACCTGCACCCACCTGCACCAGGGACTCCTTCCCCCTGAATCCGCTCCCCGGAACTCGCACTCCGGATGACGAGCGGCCCATTCAGAAGCGGGCCACAGATAGTAGCGCGGCCCCGTCGCCGGGACCGCTTCGGATTGAGCGGAGATCAGAAGCTATAAGCGGCGTTCACATTGAACGCGAGATCCTCGCCCGACTCCTGCTCCTGCCAGCCGCCCATGAAGAAGCGGGTCTGGAAGGCTGGCGTCCACTTGTAGGCAAAGCCGCCGCCGATGAGGTACGGCTCATTGTCCGTATCCTGGAAATCCTGTACGAGGCCTTCGATCGAGATCGAGAAGCGGTCGGAGATGTCCCAGACCCACGAGAGGCCGACCATGAACACATCGTCCTCCTCCGTCGCCAGGGCCTCGTAGTTGGCGGCGTAGCTGACATCCAGAACCCAATGGAACTGGTCGTGCGTCATGGTGCCGATCGCCACGCCGAACATGAACATCGTTTCACCCGTGCCCAGTCCCTTGTCCTCGTCGCCGGTCGAGAAGGCGACGTCGAGGTGCGGGACCACATACGGGTATCTGAATATATCTTCATAGGCCCGCAGGTCGAAGCCGAGCTGGACATCTCCGATGCCCTGCTCCTTGTCGCCGAAATCCGGATCCGCGCTGACGAAGGGGACGTGGAGGCGGGCCGTCAGGTTCTCGATCAGGCCGTATCGCGCGACGGCTTCATGGATCCGGTATTTTGCGTCGTCGAATTCCCGGTTCTTGAAGTCATAGCCGAGTTCCAGCTTCCCCAGCTCGGGGAACTTGTTTTCGGTGGTGATGGCGGTCCGCTGCGATTCGGCGCCCGCCAGGGTGGCGCAGGCAAACAGGACGGGGATCAGCAATTTCTTGGACATGACGATCTCCTTTGCTTGTTGCACTTTACAAATGCCCGGCGCTTGGCGCCATAAAAAATCGCGCCGGTTTGCGCGGGGAAAATCCGGCCCGGCCTTCAACTCCTGGTTGCACATCGCGGCCCGATTCGCTACGTTCCGTGGTTTGTGACGTCCCCGTAGCTCAATTGGATAGAGCATCTGACTACGGATCAGAAGGTTGGGAGTTCGACTCTCTCCGGGGACGCCAGCCTCTCCGCACGGCGGCGCCCTGATGCCAGATCTTCGCCATACCGGAACGCCATGACGCGCGACGGAAACGATTTTCCTCCGATTGACCCGCGGAACCGCCCGCTTTTTGACTGCCTCCGCGATCTCTATCGCGTGCGCGAGGCGGACCTTGTCTCGGCCATTCTGACCGGCAACCGGCGCGAGGCGCGCCGCATCGTCAACCACCTGCTGGTCCACATCTACAGCGCCGGATTGGAGCGCAACGACCTGCTGAAGGGATTGCTGCTGGAGTTGATCGTCGTCGTTTCGCGGGCGCTGATGGAGCGCGGCGCGGACCCCTCCTCGCTGCTGGGCCTGGGATACCGGCACCTGACGGAGCTGGCCGCGATCGAGGAGGACGAACAGCTGGCGGCGTGGTTGCGCTCCGCGTTCGAACGCATCTTTGACGAGGCGGATCGGATGCGACCGGACCACCGGGACGCGGTGGTCGAGAAGGCCGTCGCCTTCATGCGCGCCCACCTCGCGGGGGACATCCGCCGCGAAGCGGTGGCCCGCCACGCCGGGGCCTCGCCGGGCCGGTTGTCGAAAAGGCTGCGCGACGCGACCGGCCTCTCCTTCGTCGAATTGCTGCGCGACCTGCGCGTGGACCGGGCCGCGCACCGCCTCGTGGAGGGCGACGATCCGATCGCGCGGATCGCGCTGGAGTGCGGGTTTTGCGACCAGAGCTATTTCACGCGGGTGTTCCGCGATGCGCGCGGGCTCACCCCCATCGCGTATCGCGCCGCGGGCCGGAACGGAAAACGGAAGGCGGTCCCGGCATGAGCAGCGCCGCGCCGCGCATCGGACTGATCGCCTGCTCGGTGTTCGAATCCGAGCTTGCCGCCCAGGCCCCGAACCCGCCCGCCGCCCTGCGCTGGCACGAGATCGCTCTGCACGACCGCCCCGACGTGCTTCGGCAGCGCCTGCAGGAAAGCATTGACGAACTGGACCGGCTCGACGGGCTCGACGCCATTGCCCTGCTCTACGGCCTCTGCGGGCGCGGGGCGGCCGGTCTCCGCGCCGGGCGCGTGCCGCTCGTGATCCCGAGGGGGCACGATTGCATCACGGTTTTCCTCGGCAGCCGGGAACGCTTCGCGCGGGAAAACGACGGGACGACCTACTTCTATACGCCGGGCTGGAACCGCGCCCGCCGCGTGCCGGGGCCGGATCGCGAGGCCTGGCTCCGCGAGGACCTTGCGCGGCGCTTCGACCCCGACAACGTCGAATTCCTCCTCGAGTCGGAGCGCGAGACATGGACCCACTACCACCGCGCGGCGTTCATCGCTCTCGGCACGCCCGACGCCGACGCGGAGGCGGCCTACGCCTCGCATTGCGCGGAGTCGCTCGGCTGGCGCTACGACCGCTTCGACGGCGATCCCGCGCTGCTGCGCGACCTGCTCGCGGGCCGGTGGGACGACGGCCGGTTTCAGGTGGTGCCGCCGGGCGGCACGCTGCTCCACGCGCCCACGGAGCGGATCTTCGACGTGAAAGACGCGCCATGAGCCGCCCGGCGGGCCTGCGCATCCGGCGCGGCGAAGACGCGGCGGACGTTCCGCTTCGTCACGCGCCGGACGCGGCCAAACCCACCCTCGCCGACCTCCTGCTCGCGAACGACATGCCCATCGAGACGCGCTGCCACCAGCGCGGCTGGTGCCGGGGCTGCCGCGCGCAATTGGAGGCCGGCCACCTGGAGTCGCTCAACGGGCAGCGGATCAGCGCGCCCGCGGATATCCTCACCTGCGCGATCCGCGCGGACCCGGACGCGGACGCGATCGTGCGCGTCCCGGAGCGGTCCATGGTCAGCGCGCGGCCCCGCGTCGGCGTGACATTTTCCATCGGCACGCCTTACCGCGTGAATCCGCTATTCCCCGCGGCGGGCGGGCGCGGGATCACCGCGGCCATTGACCTGGGCACGACGACGGTCGTGGTCCTGCTGGTGGATGTCGCGACCGGCGAACTCCTCGCGCGGGCCGGCGGACTGAACGCACAGGTCCACTATGGCGACAATGTGCTCACGCGGATCGTCCACGGTTCCACCGGGGCGGGGCTGGCGCAGTTGCAGGAAATCGTCGTGGCCCGCACATTGGCGCCGCTCCTGCGCGAGGCGCTGCGGAAGGCGGACTGCGCGGTGGACGCGCTCAACGGCATCACCGTCGCGGGCAATACGACGATGCTGCACCTGCTGGCCGGCGAGAACCCGGCGTCCATCGGCATCGCGCCGTTCACGCCGGTGTTCCTCCACACCACACACGTGGAGGCCGCCCGGATCGGCCTGTCCGCCCGGTTTCCCGGACTGCCCCGCGAACTGCCCGTGGCCTTGCTGCCCGGGCTGTCCGGCTACGTCGGCGCGGACATCGCGGCGGGCATCGTCGCGACCGGGATGGCGTTCGACGAGCGGCCTTCGCTCCTGCTCGATCTGGGCACGAACGGGGAAATCGCCCTGCAGCGCGACCGCGAACTTTTTGTAAGCGCCACCGCGGCCGGCCCGGCCTTCGAGGGGTCCGGCCTCAGCGCGGGGACGCGCGCGGAGGACGGCGCGATCGCGGACCTCGCGTGGACGGGTTCGGACTGGCGCATCGGTCGCCTGGGCGGGGACGCCGCGCCGCCGCGCGGCCTCTGCGGCTCCGCCTACCTCGATTTCCTCGCGGAGGGGGCGCGGCACGGACTGCTGGAGCCCAGCGGCCGGTTCAGCAACGCCTGGTGGACCGCCCTCCCCGGCGACGCGCGGGTGAAGACGAATCACGGGCGCGCGATCCGCATCGGGCCCGGACCGGAGGCGCCGTTGGTCAGCGAGGCCGACGTCGCCCGGCTCCTGCAGGCCAAGGCGGCCATCGGCGCGGGCGTCGAAACCTTGTTGACCCGCGCCGGCATGGCCGCGCGCGAGATCGGGACCTTGTATCTCGCCGGCGGCTTCGGCCTGCATCTCAACGTCGCGAATGCCATCGCCGTCGGCCTGTTGCCCGGCTTCGAACCGGCCCAGGTCCGCGTCGTCGGCAACTCCGCGCTCGCCGGCGCCGTGCTCGCCTCCCTGGATAAGGACGCGCTCGCGGAGATGGAATCGCTGCGCGGACGAGCCCAGGTCGTCGAACTCAATCACGACCCCGCGTTTGAGGACCGCTACATTGACCACCTGTCGCTGTAGCCGAACAACCCGCCGCTCCACCTCCCTTCCGCATCCTTCCGGTTTCCCGCGCGCGGCGCCCGGGACGGATTTCAACAAAGGTCGGTCGAATTCCACAAGAGGGCCGCGCGCGGCCCGGGCATTCTTGCGGCATTGGAGGAGTATGCCATGAGTGATATGAACGCCCTTTCGGCCGCGGTGGAAAAAGGCAAACGCAACGACGCCAAACAGCTCACGCAGCAACTACTTGACGCGGGCCACAAACCGCTCGAAATCGTGGAGCAGGGCCTCGTGCCCGGGATGAGCGCGATCGGGGAGAAATTCAAGAACAACGAGGTATTCGTTCCCGAAATGCTGATTGCCGCGCGCGCGATGAAGGAGTGCATGACGCTGCTGGAACCGCTGCTGGCCAAGGCGGGGATCAAGCCCAAGTACACGGCCGTCATCGGCACGGTGCAGGGCGACCTGCACGACATCGGAAAGAATCTCGTGGCGACCATGTGGAAGGGCGCGAACATCGGCGTGGTGGACCTTGGAACCAATGTCCCGCCGGAAAAATTCGTCGAGGCGATCAAGGCGCACGGCGCGCACGCCGTCGGGCTGTCCGCCCTGCTGACGACGACGATGCCGGCCATGAAGACAACCATTACCGCCATCCGCGCCGCGGGGCTCACGGACACGAAGGTCCTCATCGGCGGCGCGCCGGTCACGGCCGAATTCGCGAAGGAAATCGGCGCCGATGCATACGGCCCCGACGCGGCCAGCGCGGTGGACGCCCTCCTGAAATTGGTGGGATAATGACGCGGGCGACGGTGAGCCTTGCCGACGCCTTGGCCAGCGGACGGACCCTGCTCGCGGATGGGGCGACGGGGACGCAGCTGCAGAAACAGGGCCTGCCGGTCGGCGAGTCGCCGGAGCGGTGGATACTCGACCGCCCGACCGCCATTGAGGGACTCGCCCGCGGTTATGCCGAGGCGGGTTCCGACCTCGTGCTGACGAACACCTTCGGGGCCAACGCCGTTCGCATGAAACTCTGCGGCCTCGAAGGCCGCGTGGCCGAATTGAACACGGCGGCCGTGCAATTGGCGCGGCGCGCGCTGGCGGACAGCGGTCGCCGCGTTTTCGTGATGGGCTCGATCGGCCCGACCGGCGAGATGGTGGAGCCGTACGGCGACCTGACCGCCGACGCGGCCCGCGCGGCCTTCCTCGAACAGGCCCGCGCGCTCGTCGCGGCGGGCGTGGACGGTCTGATCTGCGAGACCTTCACGGCCCTTGAGGAAATCACGCTGGCGCTCGACGCAGCGCGCGAAGCGGGCGGCGGCCTGCCGCTCGTCGCGAGCATGGCGTTCGACAGCGGCGGTTGCACGATGATGGGCGTCACGCCGGAGGCGGCCGCGGAGGCCTTGACGGCGGCGGGCGCCCATGCGGCCGGTGCCAACTGCAGCGTGGGGCCCGCCGCGCTGGAAACGGTCATCCGCCGGATGCAGGCGGCCCGGCCGGGCATACGCCTCTGGGCCAAGCCGAATGCCGGGCTGCCGGAACTCATCGAGGGGCAAACCGTCTACCGGGTCGCCCCGGACGCGCTCGCCGGGTTCGCCCGCGCGATGCGCGACCTCGGCGCGGCGGCGGTGGGCGGCTGCTGCGGCACGGCGCCCGAACACATTCGCGCCATGCGCGCCGCATTGGACCAAAGCAGATGAGCGGTACGCGGAAACTCCTGTGTGAACTCGCGGAACAGGGTCACCGCGCGCCGATCGGAACGCATCTCGTGCTGCACGGACACGCGGACCCGCACGCCGTCCAGCTGGACGGCGCGCGGCTCGGGAGCGTGATCGCCGAGGCGGCCGCGCGCTACGAGACCCCGTTGGCGATGCCGCTGATGGATTTGTCCATTGAGAAGGAGTGCCTGCTGCGCGCGATGGGCGTACCCGATGCGGAGATCGAAATCCACCACTTCCACGAGCCGCCCCCGGCCGTGGGCGCCCCCGCGCCCACCCGGAAGATGAGCGCGGCTTGCGACGCAATCCGATATGTTGCCGGCCGGCCCGGGCTGCTTCCGATGGGCATGTGCATCGGGCCCTTCTCGCTGATGACAAAGCTCGTCGGCGATCCGATCACGCCCGTTTTCCTGGCGGGGAGCGGACTCGGCCCGGCGGACGAGCCGGAGGTCGCGATCGTCGAGCGCTCGATCGAATTGGGCACGGCGCTCATCCTCGAATACGCCGGACAACAGGTCCGCGCCGGGGCGCGCGCGATCATCGTGTGCGAGCCCGCCGCCAATCTCGTGTACTTCTCCCCCAGACAACTGGCCGACAGCTACGAAATCTTCGACCGCTACGTGATGGAGCCGATGCGGCGCATCAAACAGCGCATCGAGGCGGCCGGCGCCGAGCTGATCTTCCACAACTGCGGCGAACTGACGCCCGGCATGGTGGACCGCATCGCGACGCTCGAAGCGGCGATGGTCAGCCTCGGCAGCTCGCGCGCACTCTGGGAGGATGCCCCGCGCTTTCCGCAATTAACCGTGCTCTACGGCAATCTCCCGACCAAGACGTTCGTTTCCCCCCAGCTCACACCGGCCCTCGTTCGGGAACGCGCGGGCGAATTGAGCCGCCGGATGGCAGCCACCGGCCACCCGTTCATCCTAGGCAGCGAATGCGACATCTTGAGCGTGAAGGGAAAGGAAGAGGCCCTCATGGAAAAGGTCCTCGCTTTTCTCCGCGCGTAATAAAGGAAACCCCGATGAAAATGACTTCCCGCCAGCGCGTACGCGAGGCCCTCGACCACCGCCGGCCGGACCGCATCCCCGTGGACTTCGGCAGCTCCTTCATCACCGGAATCCATTGCTCCGTCGTCGAGCAGTTGCGCCGGCACTACGGGCTCCAGCAGCGGCCCGTCAAGATCATCGAGCCCTATCAGATGCTCGGCCTTGTCGAGGACGACCTGAAGGATGCAATGGGCATAGACGTGACGAGCATCTTCCCCCGGAAGACGATCTTCGGTTTCCCGAACGAGAACTGGAAGGAATTCCGCACGCCCTGGAAGCAGACCGTGCTCGTCTCGGACTATTTTCGCTACAAGGCCGAGTCCAACGGGGATGTCTACATGCATCCTGCGGGGGATACCTCCGCCCCGTTCAGCGCCCACATGCCGGCGACGAGCTATTTCTTCGACACCATCGTGCGCCAGGAGCCGTATGACGAAGACCATCTGAAGGTCGAGGACAACCTGGAGGAATTCGGGTTGATGACGGAGGAGGACAAGGCTTACTGGCGGCGCGAGGCGGCGGCCTTGCGCGGCACGGAGCGCGCGGTCCTCACCCATCTCGGCGGGACGTGCCTCGGCGACATCGCCCTCGTCCCGGCCCCTTTCCTGCGCCATCCGAAGGGCATCCGCGGCATCGAGGACTGGTACATGATCCTCGTCTCGCGCCCGGACTATGTGAGGGAGATCTACGACCGGCAATCGCAGATCGCGATCAAGAACCTGGAGACCCTGCACGGCATCGTCGGCGACTTGCTCGACGTCGTGGTCGTATGCGGCACCGATTTCGGCACGCAGAGCTCCCAATTCTGTTCCGCCGAAACCTACCGCGAGCTCTGGATGCCCTACTACAAGCGGATGAACGACTGGATCCACGCGCATACGAACTGGAAAACATTCAAACACTCCTGCGGGGCGGTTGATCCCTTCATTACGCCCTTTATCGAGTCGGGGTTCGACATCCTGAACCCCGTGCAGTGCTCGGCGGAGGGCATGGATCCGGAGTACCTCAAGCGGCGCTACGGGGACCGCATCACGTTCTGGGGCGGCGGCGTGAACACCCAGAGGACCCTGCCCTTCGGCACGCCGGCGGAGGTCCGGGCGGAGGTGCGCAAACGCTGCGAAGTCTTCGGGCCCGGCGGCGGTTTCGTCTTCAATTCCATCCACAACATCCAGGCCCTCACGCCGGTGGAAAACGTCGTGGCGATGATCGAGGCCGTGCCGAAGGACTGACGCCATCGGGGCCAGACGATCTCCGGTTTTGACAAGGCGCTTTTCTCGACACCTTGGGCGGTTGCGAAGAAGGGCGTTGAGCGAGTGAAACGAATCCGGCGGCCTTGCGCCGGCTTCGTTCCGCCCGAGCCATGCGAAGATGGATGGTCAAGGAGTGAAGTCCGGCCATCATACTGCCACAAGCTGCCGGGCGCGATTCGGCGCCCGCGCGTCCGGGCGGGCGTAAACGAGGGCGTTATTGCATCTGCGGCGCGGATGAGCCGGATCGCAAGAGGTTGTCCTCCCATACAGGTGACCGGACAACTTTTCCCCGCCGTCGCAAGGCCGGTGGGAAAAGAAAAACCGGGAAACGTTCTCCTCTCCTTCGGGGCGACTTGCGCGCCGCCCCGGACGGGCGCTAGTATGGCCCGCCGTGAACCGCTGCGCGGCGCCGCGCGTTAGAGTCCTTGTGCGCGAGGCCGAGGGCGCGGCATTAACTTGGAGGAGCGTTCATGAAACATGTTGTCGCCATCACATTTCTGGCGGGCGTCATCGCGGCCGCGGCCCAGGATACCGTCACGCTGCGCTCCGCGCAGACCACGGCCTCCGTCAGCGAATCCATCCAGCGGGAGGCGCGCGCGGCCCGGGACCGGTCCATCCGCTGGCTCCTTGCGCAACAGGCGCCGGAGGGGCATTGGTCGAATCCCGACTTCCCCGCGCTCACGGCCTTGCCGGTCTGGGCCCTCGCTCGGAACGGGCACGCGGGCGACCCGGCGGTGGACAAGGCCGCGGCCTACATCCTGTCCTGCGTGAATGACAACGGCTCGATCTGCCGGGAACCGCGCGAGCAGCGCAAGGGCGGCGGCTTGTGCAACTACAACACGGCCCTCGGCATGGTAGCCCTGCACGCGCTGGGCCGGCCCGACCTGGTGCCCGTGGTCCAGCGCGCACGCCAGCTCATCGCCGGGACCCAGCACATGGGCGACGACCTCTACGAGGGCGGCATGGGCTATGACCCGGATACCGGGCGGCCCTACGCCGATCTCTCCAATTCCTATCTGGCCTATGAAGCCATGCGGCTCACCGAAAGCGTGGAGGATCTCCGAGGGACGGACGGGGCGCGGGCCGATCTGAATTGGGAGGCCGCGCGCAAATTCATCTCCCGTGTCCAGAACCTGCCCGGTTCCAACGACCAGCCGTGGGCGGGCGACGATCCCGACGACAAGGGCGGATTCGCCTACAAGCCCGACTCCAGCATGGCCGGCAGCTACACAAACGCCGAAGGGGCCGTGCGCCTCCGCTCCTACGGAAGCATGACCTATGCCGGGCTGTTGAGCTTCATCTACGCGAGCGTGGATAACGCAGATGTGCGCGTGCAGAGCGCGTTCGATTGGACCCTGCGCCATTGGACGCTGGACCAGAACCCGGGCATGGATCAACAAGGGCTGTACTATTACTTCCATACGCTGGCGAAGGCGCTATCCGCCGTCGGCCAGGATGTCCTGCTCCTGGCGGACGGCCGCCGGGTGAACTGGCGCGAGGATCTGCTCAAGAAGCTCATCGGCAGTCAGCGCACGGAGCCTGACGGCACGGGCTATTGGAAAAATGACGAAGGCCGCTGGTGGGAATCCGATCCGGTCCTCGTGACCTCCTACAGCCTGCTCGCGCTGCAACTGGCCTTGGGCGAGTAGCGCTGGACAAACGTCCGGCATGAGGTACGGTGTCATTGTTCTCTGACATCCGGTTGTGGGAAAGCCCGTCATTCATCTCCGGTCACCGTTTACCGGGCACCGGTCACTGATTTCACGGGGGCGACCAGGTTTCGACGTGTAGGTTGAAGCTTCGGTGGCGCGCCGAGGACCCCGCTTGGCCTCGTAAAAAATGCGGGAAAAACACACAAGCCAACAATGAGCTGGCTCTCGCGGCCTAATTCGCCGTGACGTTTCGCCCCTCACTCCTGCTCGGGGGATGAAACGACGACAGCAGGGCGTCCGAGGAACCGAGTACCCGGGGACC
>CAYMCD010000097.1:0-12135 GCA_964388845.1 uncultured Verrucomicrobiota bacterium | reverse complement strand
CCGGAGTCCGCGCCCTGCCAATAAATACCGGACGTTATGGGCGTTTGGTGTTACTCGAATTCCCCGCGCTCGATGATGCCCTGCAGGAAGTGTCGCGTGCGCAGCGCGGGACAGCTCAATCGGGCGGACGGCCTGGCGAAGTCCAACGGCTTGACGTCGCCCGTCTTTTCGCCCGGCGCAGGTCTGTCCGCCCACTGGCCGTTGAGTCCATGGATGGCCTGTTTCCCGTCCACCACGATGGTCAGGTTGTCGCCGTGTTTCATCTCCTGCGACAACCGGAACATCCGCCCGCCCGTGCTGTAATCGAAGGCGACGCGCAGCGGTTGGGTCGGCCCCTCCAGCAGGAGCAGGAAAACCTGCTTGCCGTGTTGGCGCGTGTAATTCACCTGGAGCCGGCCGTCGCGTCCGAAGGGATACGTGGCGCTTAAACTGGTCCACGCGTCGGGGATGTGCGGGGCGAGGCGCAGCACGCCATCCGGCAGGCGCGGCTGGAATCCGCCGAAATCCTGATAGCCGTTGCGGGCGAACTCGGCGGTGCTCCAGGCCTGTTGCCAAGTGCCCGACGGCACGGGCCGGCCCTTGGCGTCAGGCAGGGCCTCGACCAGCTCGCTCATTCCGCCGAGGCAGCCGATTTTCAGGATCTGGTCCGCCAGGTTTCTCGCGAGCTGCCACGCGAGTTCGACCTGCCGGTAGCGGCACAGCGCGGTCACGGTGAAGCCCGCGTTCCAGCCCCAGATCGTCCCGTTGTGATAGGCGGCGTCAAAATGCCACTGCTCGTCGCGGTGGTGGTGCGGGTGGAAGTAGGGATGCGTGGGGGCCAGCGAGCAGATGCCGTGCGGGAACAGCAGTTCCTTCACGGCGTTCTCGAGCACCCGCTGTTCCAGCTTCTCGTCGAGCAGGCGCTCGCCGGTCGGTATGGTCAGCGCCATCAATTGGTTGGGCCGCGCCTTCAAGTCGCGGCTCCCGTCCTCGCGGATGCGGTCCGCGAGCATTCGTTTTTTGGGGTCCCAGAAGGCCTTCGCGAAGTTCTTCGCAAGCTTTTCCGCGGCGGCGCGCCATTTCTTCGCCATCGCTTTCTGCCCATCGAGCTCCGCGAGGCGCGCGCCGGTCAGCAGCGCGGTATGCCACAGGGCCTGGATGTCGTTCGCGCGGTTCCCGCGGGCCGACCACGGCCGCTTGCCCTCGATGCGCGCGTCCATCCACGTGTCCGCGTCGTCGTGCGTCAGGAAGCCCTTCGCGTCAACGAGGTTCTTCATCGCGCCCTCGATCGCGAGCTTCACGGCCGGGAACATCTCCCGCGCGAACGCCTCATCGCCCGTGTAGTCGAGGACCTCGCCGATCTCGCGGATCATCCACGGCGTGCCGTCCGTCGTGTTGTAGATCATGTCGTTCGGGCCGGTGACGCGGTTCGGGATGCGGCCGTAGTCGGGCGACTTCGCGTCGGTCTTCTGCCGGCGCGCGAAGTTGCGGATCACATCCTTGGCGTCCTCGAACTGGCCGCTGACGAGCAGCGTGCCGGGCATCGCGATGAACGTGTCGCGGCCCCAGTTGTCCTTGAACCACGGGAGACCCGCCCAGATGCCCTTGCCGAACTCCTCCGTGAGCATGAACAGGCTGCTCAGTTTGGCCCACGCGAGCGCGCGGTTGTAGTCCGGGTCGCTGGCGAAGAGGGCGCTGCGCGTCAGCAGGTCGAAGATCGCCTGCTTGTGCTGGCGCGCGCCGTCCTCCTCGCGCAGCCGTCGCGCCTGGCCCAGCGCGCGCTCGGCGTCGCGGCCGAACGCCAGATATAGAGTGAACTCCGTCTCCTCCTGCAGGGTGCGGAAGATCGGGGCATACAGGCCGTCGCGCTCCGTCGTGCCGTCGTGCCGGAACGGCTGGCTGGAGCTGACCGCGACGTGCAGCGAGCGATCCGGGTTGCTGACGAGCATCGCGCCCTCGGCGGGGTAGACCACAACGTGCTCGCGTCGCAGTTCGAGCAGCGGCGCGAGCGCGAGGGATTGCGGGCGGCGGCTGTAGACGCGCAGCGCGACCGCCTTCCGCTTGCGCAGCAGCATGAACTCATCCCACCAGCTTGGTCCGTGCTGGTGCCGGATGCCGTAGGGGAACAGCGTCGCGCCCTCCGCGGCCGCGCGGTCGTTTGGCCGGTCGCCGCACCAGCTCAAGAAATCGCGGTACAGCGCGCGCTTTCTCAGGATGTAGCCCGCCCCCCCGGCGTAACGGTGCGCGACTCCCTCGAAGTAACCCTCGAGATTGTCCCCGAAAAAATACCGCGCCGCCTGCCCGCGCTTGATCGCGATCGCCACCTGCTCGAAAAACTGGTCCCGATCGAGCTTCATGCCGGGGTCAGTCTATCGCGCGGAAGGATGCCAATGAATCGAAAAATGAGCTTCTGCGCACAGGCTTCGACCTGTATCGTCCGGACGTCCCGCGACGTCCACGGGCTGGCGGCGCGGCTGTGATGTGATGAGGATCGCCGTATGAACTTCTGGCAACGCAAGCTGCTGGCTTTTCTTCACGACCCGCCCCACAAGGCGCTGGATATCAAGGAACACGAGAAAAACCGGGCGACGTTCCTGCGGCAGGCCGGGCTGATCGCGCCCGAAGCCATGCAGTGGTTCGACAAGCCGGCCGATTGGCAGGCCGCCGCCGCGGATCGCCATCCGGCGTTCGATTCGAATCTGCGCTCACCCTTCGGCGGCGCATCGCACCCGTTCAAGCACCCGCTCGGCGGCAGCGAAATGGTCGTCAACGAGTTCCCGACCCCGGAAGCGCTCGGTGAGAAGTTGCAGCTGGTTCAGCCCCACGGCGAGGGGTTGCTTCATGCTTTTTCCGGCGAGGAACGCGATCAGGTGAACTTCTTCCTCCACTGGCGGCGGTGGGCCGTCGAGGCGGCGGAGAAGGATTGGCGTTCGGCGTTCCAGCCCGCCGATACCCGGCTTCCGGACCATCCGATCTGGCTCCACAACGGAATCGCGTCGGCCCTGCAGGGCTGCGATCTGAAGCCGGCGTTCCTGATTTTTCAGATGGGTCCGGTGCAGGAGTTTATCGAGCAGGCGCGCTCCACGCGAGACCTGTGGAGCGGAAGCTATCTACTTTCATGGCTCACGGCGCACGCGATCAAGTCGATCACCGATGCGGTGGGACCGGACGCCGTCATCTTTCCGTTCCTGCGCGCGCAACCGCTCTTCGATCTCCTGCATCGCGACGCCATTTATCGGAAGATTCCGTATGGCGACGACTCGCTGTGGTCCCGCATGCAACCGTCGCGGGATGCTCTGCTGGTGCCGAATCTGCCGAACAAACTGCTTGCCTTGGTTCCCGCGTCGCGGGCGGAGACGCTCGCCGCCGGCGCGCGCCTCGCGGCGCAGCGCGAACTGGCCGCGATCGCGGAGGCGTCGTGGTCGTGGATTCACGCGCGACTTCCGCTCAAGCCCGAATGGCGCGACCGCTTCGATCGCCAGGTAGCGTCATTCCTGAACATGACGTGGCAGGTATACCCGTGGGACATGCGCCATGAGAAATGGCCCGACCCGAAAGTCCTCTTTGGCGTGACGGACAAGGAGATGCCATACGGACCGAATCCGGGCCTGTATTGGGAGCATCACTATGCCGCGGCCGACCTGGCGCATGCCGCGCGCCGGAACACGCGCGACTTCGCGCCTTGGATGCCGGACGAACGCGACCGTGCGGGCAGTTCCAAGGACACTCTTTCCGGCAAGGAGGAAATCATCGGCGACGCGGAGGACTGGTGGCCGAAGCTTGCCGAGGCGGAGGATCTGCGCTTCCTGTTCCGATCCTCCGACAAGCTCGGCGCGATGAATCTGATCAAGAAGGTCTGGCACCGCGCCCACCTCGACGCGAAATGGGGCCTCGATACGCACCGCGCCCTCCGCTTCGAGTCGGTTCCGGACATCGCGGCTGCCGAATGGCTGGATCGCGTCCGCGCGCGCCTTCATGACTCGCTCGCCGAGTCCGCGGCCGACCTCGACGCCGTTGTCCAGACGGCCAGCATCATACATCGGCATGCTGAAGATTGGGCCGTCCGTACCGGCGCCGAAGCGCCGACCGAGAAAAGCATCGAGAAATGGCTCGCGGAAGCGGCTCCGGATGCATTCCTGAAGACGACATGGGAACGCGAGAAACAGAAATGCGAACCGGTGCGCGCGGCGCTGGCCCGGTTGTACAAGAATCCCCGGATCGGCGCGCCGCCCGGCTACGTGGCGGTGCTGGCGCTGGACGGAGATCGCATGGGCGAATGGATCAGCGGCAAGCTCGCCCCGCCGACCGTCGAACAGTTTTCCTCGGAAGCGCGCGAGGCGCTGGGTGGCAAGGTGGCGAATCGGACCCGCCCGCTGTCGCCGTCATACCATCTGCAGTTCGGCGAGGCGCTCGCGAATTTCGCCCTCTATCTTGTCGATCCCGTCGTGCGGGCGTTCAACGGCCAGGTGATGTATGCGGGCGGCGACGACGTGCTGGCGATGGTCCCCGCTGCGCGGGCGCTCGACTGCGCGGAAGCGTTGCGCGCCGCGTTTCGCGGCCAGCCGGGGCCGAACGGTGTGTATGAGGTCTTCGGATCGAACGGCGGCTTCGTTCGATTGAATCAGGGAGGGCCGACGGGACGGTTGATCGTTCCAGGTCCCCGCGCCGAGTTGTCCGCCGGCATCGCACTTGGACACAGGAACGCACCGCTTCAAGAGCTGGTGCGCGCCGCTCGCGCCGCGCTCAAGACCGCCAAGGCGGATCGCGGGCGCGCCGCGTTTTCGGTCAACGTGTTTAAGCGTTCGGGCGAGCGGATGGAGTGGGGCGCGAACTGGAATGCCGGGGCCTTGACGCTGTACCGCGAGTTCCTCGCGGGGCTGAGCGATAACCGGATCTCGGGCAAGTTCGCGTATGCGCTCGGCGAGCTGTTGACGCCATACCGTAACGTGGGATCGCTCTCGGATGCCCCGGGCTTCGACATCAAGGCCGTGATTCCGCTGGAATTCGATCGCGTGCTGGACCGGCAGACAGACCGGGCCCATTCGCTTCGCGACGCGCTTCGCTCGGCGGGCACAACCTACCTTGCGAACATCGCCGCGAGTCGGGCCGCCGCGGACTTCCCAGGCCTTTTCCATGCCGCGACGTTCATCTCGAGAGGAGAACGCGAATGATCCCCCTTGCGCTCACACCCTTGGACACGTTGTTCTTCCGCGATGCACGGCCCATGGGCGCCGGTTCGGGCTCGGGCGGGCACGGCGCGAATTGGCCGTTGCCGACGGTTGCGCACGAAGCGCTGCGCGCGGGTCTACTGCGGCTGGCGGGCGAGGAGCGGACGGGCAAGGAACGGCGGGGGCACGATGGCGCGAACATCGTAACCGAAGCCTTCCGTTCCCTGCGCACGCGCGGTCCGTTTCCGATGCGCGCGGGCTCCGTTTATCTGCCCTGTCCGGCGGATGTTGTCCTGGATGACGAAGGGATCGCCCGCCTTGTTCCGTCGGAACGCATCGGCGATTCGGACCTGCCGGCGGGACTGCTGCCTCTCGCGCCGTCGCGTCGGATCGGCAAGCCCAAGCCGATGGAGTGGATCCCGGAAGCCGACTTCCGCGCGCTCCTGTCGGGCGCGGCGGCGACCATCCATGCGCCGGAACCCCTCATGCATGCCGAACATCGCATGGGCATTGCCATCAACGACGAAACGGGAACGGTCGAGGACGGGAAGCTGTACAGCGCGGAGCACCTGCGACTGGCCGAAGGCGTGAGTCTGTGGATGGAGACGGAGCTTTCCAGCCGGAAGGCATCGGAGAACCGGGGGCGATCCCTCGATGATCTCGATGGTCAAACCATCACGCTCGGCGGCGAGGGCCGCATGGTCCGGATCTCGCGCGCGACGTCAACGCTCTCGATACCGAAGCCGTCCGGCGCGCTCTGCATCAAGTGGGTGTTGTCAACGCACGCGGTCTTCACCGGCGGCTGGCGTCCGGATTGGATTGATCCCAATTCTCTCCGCGTGTTGCTGCGCGGCGGCGACTCCATCCGCAGACCGGGCGAAAATCGTCTCGTCTGGCGGGAAAGAGTTCGTTCGCTGCCGATCATCGGCGCGACCCTTGTCGCGGTATGTAACCGGAAGCCGATCTACTTCTCCGGGTGGGATATCGGCGAGCAGGGGCCGAAGCCGACGCTCGCGGCGATCCCCGCCGGCTCGGTCTATTTCTTTCGCGCGGATGACGCGGAGCAGGCGAGCCGGCTGGTGGACGCGCTGCATGGCCGGACTCGGTCCGATTACTTCGGCGAGAAGGGCATGGGACTTGGATACTGCGGTGTTGGGCAGGACGTCGTGGGACGTCCGGACGATGGAAAACGGAAGACGGAAGACGGAAAAGGAGAGTCATGAAAACACGAGTGCTTCACCTGTTCACGCGAACGCCTCTGCATGTGGGCGCGGGATCCGCGGTCGGCGCGGTGGATATGCCCATCCAGCGCGAACGCCACACGCAAATCCCGATCATCCCCGGCTCCGCTCTCAAAGGCGTCCTGCGCGATGTCTGGAACGGTCATTCGGACCAGGTCGCGCTGTTCGGCTCCGAGTCCCGTGCCGACGAGCTGACCGCCGGACAGCTCGTCGTGGGCGAAGCCCGCGCACTGTGCTTCCCCGTGCGCTCGGCCAAGGGCGGATTCGCCTGGATCACGTCGCCGCTCGCGCTCCAGCGCTACGCGCGCGACACCGGTCGCAGCCTTCCCGAACTGCCTGTCGCGGATGACACCGTGCTCGCGGGCACCGAGGTGCAGTCGAAAGAAGGCGTCGTTCTTGAGGAATACGTGTTCAAGGCCGACAGTCTTCCGGGCGAAGTCGTCGAGCTGCTGAAGGGCGCGATCCACGACTCGCTCTGGGCGACACTTCCCAAGCGCCTCGTCGTCGTCTCCGACGGCATCTTCTCCCACTTCTGCGCGACTGCCTGCGAGGTCCAGCAGCGCATTCGCATCGACGATGACAAGGGAACGGTCGCCGAACATGCCCTGTTCAACCAGGAGAACGTTCCCGCGGAGACCCTGTTCCACGCCGTCCTTGCGGACCGGCGCGAGGGATCGATGGCCAAACTGGCGGAGCGAATCCCCCCGGTGCTGCAGATCGGCGGCGACGCCACGATCGGCCTCGGCTTCTGTTCCGTCTCGCTTGGAGGTGCGTCGTGATCAATCGCGAACAAATCCGGGCTCGGAACGCGCTGAAGGAGGGGATCAAGAGCAAGGGCAGCGGCGAAGAAGGAGGCGACGCGTTGAGCGGCTTTCCCGCCCTGGTGATGAATAATGGCCTACTTGCGACCCTTGCGTTCAGCGAGCAGAAGAAGGGCGGCTACATCGCGATCTGCAAGGCGATCGAAGCGCACCTGAAGGAGATCGGTCTGGTTCCCGCCAACACGGCGCTTCTCGCGCATCTCACGGAAAGCGACTCGGCCACACTGCGACTCTGCACCGCCGAAGCGCTGGCCTACCTAAACTACCTCCGCCGCTTCGGAAAGAAGTGACTATGCCGAACCTCGCCACGATCGAATGCACCAACCTGTCGCTCTACATGGACAAGTACGCGGCGCTGTTGCCGCGCACTTCAGCCGATGACAAGGAATGGCGGACGCGATGCCTGCGCCAAGTCGAACAGCGCAGCCAGTCCGCCAACCGGGCGCGCCTGCCCGCCGATCCGCTGCGCTGGCGTGGCGGCATGCCGGGTTTCCAGGCGCGCCTCGCGGCGCGGCTGATCGTCAACCATGCCGTCGGCGCGATCGAGAACGCGGGGCTCGCCATTGACCGTTTCCACGGCGTGCCCTACATCCCGGGCTCAGCCCTCAAGGGGCTTGCCCGCGACGCGGCGTCGCTGCGCGGTGCCACGCCGGATCAAATAGATCTCGTTTTCGGTTCCGTCGATGAGGGCTCCGGACGGATTGCGTTTCTCCCGGCCTATCCGACTTCGTCCACGCGGATCGAACTCGACATCGTGAATTGCCATCATGCGGCTTACTACAAAGGCGACCGCGAGGTCGCGACGGATGACGAGTCGCCGATCCTGAACGTCTTTCCTGTCGTGCCCGCAGGCGTCGTCTTCGCCTTCCATGTTCTGGATCGTGGCGGAAGAAGTCTCCCCGGTTTCGACCCGGTTGCCGCGGCCATCGACTGGCTCAAGGCGGCGATCACCGAACACGGCGTTGGCGCCAAGACGGCGGCGGGCTACGGTTGGTTTGAGGTCGCGGAAGCAAGCACCCCCGGCTCATCTGCTCGATCGCCCGCGTCCGACTTCGACAAGAAGTCGTTCGAAAATGCCATCGAGAAGCGCCTCGACCGGAAGGGCGAATGGCCCCTTTTGAAGAAGGAACTCGAGAAACTCCGGAAACCGGAGAACGCGGAATGGAAGGCAAAGTTCCTTGCCCTCGTGGGCAAGGACAAGGGCTACAAGGAACTCCGCGCGATCGTGGAGGCGCCGTGAAGACCTATCCCGTCGAATTCCTGACCCCGTGTTTCTGCGCCGGCGCGGACCAGAGCCGCGCCGAAATCCGCGCCCCCTCCATCCGCGGACAGCTCCGCTGGTGGTTCCGCGCCCTCGGCGCGTCGCCGGAGCAGGAAAAGGAGGTCTTCGGAGGGGTGCACGGCGAAGTCAGGGCGAGTTCTGTTGTTGTCCGAGTGAGTTGCCGGGCGCTCCGGATGGCGAAGGCGCTGGTGCTTCCGCACAAGAACATGGGTCCTCGTTCTTGTATCGAGGAGGGAGCGGGCTTTGATCTGCACTTGATTGCGCGCCGATGCGATGAGAAGCGCTTCGCCGAAGCGGATTTGGCGCTGCGCACCTGGCTGCTGCTCGGTGGTCTTGGCTTTCGCTCGAATCGTGGGGCCGGTTCTGTATGGCCGTCGGATTGGCAGAAAACGGAGGCATCCTTGTGTGCGCGACTGAATGTGCTCCGCGACGATGCGCAGTCTTTGGGCTACTGGACGGGGCGAAGTCTCTTGGGCATGGCGCAGATCTCGCTGGTTGCGCAGTTGTTCGATTCCGCGGCATCTGCGCGTTTTGCTTGTTCTGACACCGTGCACGACGATTCTTTGGGCTATGCGAAAGGAAAGCAGCGCCTCGCGTCGCCTTTGAAGCTGAAAGTGTTGATGTTGGATGGCAAGGGCCGTGTTCTGCGGATCGCGTTTCCGGGGCGGAACCTTCCCGCAGACCGTGGAATCGAGGTTCTACGACGCGCGGGCAAGCCTGCGGGCGGGGAGGGAATCCGAATCCCATGAAAACCTTCGAGGACCTCCCGGTTTGGAAGCAGGGGCGCGAGTTGGTGAAGCGGGTCTATGCGGTGACCCGGATGATCCGGGGTGATCCGGGGTTTTGCGACCAGATCCAGCGCGCGGCGGTGTCCGTGCCGTCGAACATCGCGGAGGGGCATGAGCGGGGGTCCACGGCGGACCTCATCCAGTTTCTCTTCTACGCCAAAGGCTCGGCGGGCGAGGTGCGCTCGCAACTCTACAACGCGGAAGACCTCGGATATCTCGGCGCGAAGGATGCGGAGGCGCTGCGGGCCTTCGCGCGCGAGATCAGCCGTCAGTTGTCGGCGTGGATCCAAAGCATGCAAACGCCGGGTTTCCGGGGCGGGCCGAAGTTTCATAAGGAGCCGGACCATGCGTGGGAGCGCTTCGCGAAGAAGGCGGGACTGGAACGGCGCCCAGATGGCCGATACGACGTGGCGCGCGAGTCCGGGGTCTCCTACGGAAAACGGAAGACGGGAAGACGGAAGGACGCTTGACGTGGCGGCGCAGCATCTGATTCTCACCATCGGCACCGGCATCGGAAAGGCCCCGACGCTTCTCGACGGGCTGGTCTCGACGCTGAAGCAACTGAAACCGGACCGTTACTGGCTTGTGCCGAGCGCGGCATCGGACTCCATCGCGACCGCCGACCTCCTCCGCGATGCCATGCCCGCGGCTTTCCAGCCCTGGACGCCGTCGGAGCCCTATCGATCCATCTCCAATCCAGACGATCTGCACGAGTGCCGCACCGCCATGCGCGAGGTGATCGCCGTCGCGCGGCAGGCGCACGGGAGGCTTGTGATCAACCCCACGAGCGGCACGAAGCAGATGAGCGCCGGGGCGACGTTGGCCGCGCTGGACGAGGAAATCGGCGAGATCGTCTTCACCGTCGGGGACCGGGCCGAAGGCGTCGTCGTCACCGGCACGGAGCGTATGGCGTCCTTTTCGACCGCCGCGTTCTTCCGCGAACGCGACCTCCGGGAGGCCGACGGCCTGTATCGGAACGGCGCCTTCGCCGCCGCGGAGGCGCTGCTGCGGGAATGGAAGGGCGACGCCGCCGTTGACCGCGCCCTGCATATCGCCCGCTGCGCCCACGAATGGCATCGCCTCAACTATCGCGCCGCCGCCACCGCCGCCGCCCGGTTCGACGCCTCAACGCATCGTCATCTGGACGCGCTGGCGCGCTCGGTGGAGCAGGGGCCGCGCAGCCTCTCGGTCGTCGCCGACATCATCGCATCGGCTGAAGATCTGCTTGGATGGGGAGATGGCGAGGAGGCCGCCGTTCGATCTTATCAAGCGTATGAATATGCCGCCCGGCTGCGCATGGCGGAGAGCGGGAATCTTCCGTCGGACTTCATGGGGCTCCGGGAGATGATGTCCATGCTGGATTCGATTTGTGACCCCTATGCGAAAGCGTACTGGCGATCGGACCTCAAGCGCGCGCTCGATGTCCGGAACGCGTGGATCCACGACCTTCGCCCCGTCCGGCCGGACGAAGCGGCAACGCTGGCGCGCCTCGTGCGCAACGCGCTGCAGCAGGAGTATGGCGAAGAATCCCTCCGGTCCCCGTGCCGACGCCCCCCCGCCTTGTTGCCATGACACCCTCCTCGTCTTTCCGTCTTCCGTCTTCCGTCTCTTCGTCTTTCCGTTTTCCGTCTTCCGTCTCTTCGTCTTTCCGTTTTCCGTCTTCCGTCTTATTAGCCGTCACCGGCATGTCCCCCGCCATCCTCACCGAGACCGCGTGGGCGCTCGCGCAGGAAAAGCCGCGCCGTCTTCCGGGCAAGGTCGTCGCCTTCGCCACGACGCGCAGCCGTGAGCAACTGCGGAAGGAACTGATTGTCTCCGGCATCTGGGAAAAGCTCCGCCACGCCGTCCGGGCGAAGAACGATGAACTCATCTTCGGCGACGCCGGCGACCACATCCGCGTCTTCAGTCGGGGCGGCAAGGAACTGGACGATCTCCGCGCGCCCGACGACAACCGCGCCGCGGCCGACTTCATCCTCGAGCACCTCCGTCAATTCACCGAGAACCCGGACGCGCATATCGTCGCCTCCATCGCCGGCGGCCGGAAGACCATGGGCGCGCTGCTCTACGCCGCCATGACCCTGCTGGGCCGGGAGACCGATCGCATCACACACGTCCTGGTGGATGAAGCGCTGGAGAAACGGCCCGAGCCGAAGTTCTACTTTCCATCCACGGCGAGAGAGGGCAGGGGAGTGCTTCTTGCCGACGTTCCCTTTGTCCCACTCCGCAACGGTTTTGCCGAACTCGGGCGGATGCCGGGAGGCTTTGACGCGCTCATCCGGCGATATACCCGTTCGTTTCAGGAAGGCGCCGTTCCGCTCATCGCCCTCGATGAGTCGCATGTCTCAGTGGACGGCAACCGCATTCGCCTGACCCGCAGCGAGCACGCCGCGCTGCGATTCCTGATGGAAATGAACCGGACGGCTCCGGAACTGCGCACGTTCCAGGATGTGCAGGACGATTTCGCCCGGTTTCTTGGCGCGCCCCGCTCCGCGAAGGAGGATCTTCGCAAGTGGGTCAGCAGCCTTCGGAATACCCTCCGCCGCCACGGCTCTTCGTGGCATCCCGAGAGCCGCCCGCACCCGCTGCGCTTGCCGGCCTACAAGACGGAAGACGGAAAACGGAAGACGGAATAGCAGGATTCCGTCTCTTCATCATCCCGTCTTCCGTATTCCGTTTTCCGTCTACCGTATGGACGACGTCTCCGGACGTCCGCCGCATGGAATTCTCTTCCACCTGGCGCTATCTCTCCACCCATGAAAGCGAGCCGGTGGACACGTGGACGGGACGGGACAAGGAGGTCGTCTGATACCACGCGCCACTAATATACGGTACAATGTTCTAGTACAAAGCGTTTGC
>CAYMCD010000096.1:0-12190 GCA_964388845.1 uncultured Verrucomicrobiota bacterium | reverse complement strand
GATCGCCCACGCCGCCGTGGCGCATGTGCCGCGCGATGAGCGCAGCGCGCAGGACCGGCGCGCCGCGATGAACGCCATGGCGGCGGTCGCGCCGGGCTCCACATGGAACAATGTGTGGTGGAGCGATCCGATCTTCCTCGGGCGGTCCCCGAACGCCGGGCGACGGGCCTACGGCGCCCGCGCCGCGGCCGCGTTGGAGGCGGATATGGCGGTCATCCGGCAGCCCCTCGATTTCGTCGGGCTGAATGTCTACAGCGGCGTTCCGGTGCGCGGCGACGCGCGCGGGAAGCCACGCCCGGTGCCGCTGCCGCCGGGGATCCCGATGAGCCTGTGCCGGTGGGCGGTCCTGCCGCGCAGCCTGTACTGGGCGGCCAGATTTTTTCACGAACGCTATCGGACGCCGGTCGTCATCACGGAAAATGGGATCAGCCTGCCCGACTGGGTTGGCCTGGACGGCCGCGTGCGAGACGCCGCGCGGATTGATTATCTTGAACGCTATGTGGGCGCGCTGCGCGCGGCGGTTCGCTCGGGCGTGGACGTGCGCGGCTATTTCCACTGGACCCTGCTGGACAATTTCGAGTGGGCCGAGGGCTACAAGGAGCGATTCGGACTGGTCCACGTGGATTTCGCGACCGGGCGGCGCACGCTGAAGGACTCCGCCCGCTGGTACCGGCGCCACCTCCGCGGCTTGGTCAAGACGCGGACAGGATGAGGCGAAAACACGCGCCCCCGAGGGGGGAGGCGTCCACCTCGACGCGGCCCTTGTGCAGCTTCGCGGTCGTCCTCACCGAGACCAGGCCCAGCCCCAGTCCGTTCGGCTTGGTGGTGTACAGCGGCTCAAAGATCTGCTGCCGGCGCTCCGGCGGCACGCCGGGTCCGCTGTCGTGCACGTCCACTGACAGGCCCCCGGGAATTTCGCTCAGGCGCACCTCGATCGCGCCCTCCCCCCGGGTCGCCTCCGCCGCGTTCAGCACGAGGTTCTCGAGGGCTTCGCGGATGGAATACTCGTGGACGGTCGCGGTCCGGTGTTCGGGCCCGGCGAAGCGGACGTCGCAATTCTTCACGCGGGGATCGTGCTTCAGGAATCGCAGCGAGCGCGCGAGGAGACCGGCCAAGTCAACCGGTTGCGCGACGCCCTGCGGCTGGCCGTGGTTCGATTGGGACATGCGCCTCGTCATGTCGTGCAGGCGGTCGAGCGACTGGCCGATGTCGGTCAGCATCTCCGTCCCCGCGGCGTCCAACGCCGTGTGGTTGCGCAGCAGCTCGAGGTTCGCCATCCCGACGGTCAGGACATTGTTCATGTCGTGCGCGACCGAGGTCGCCAGCAGGCCCACCGCCGCGCGGCGCTCCATCTTGACGAGGGCCTCCTGGTGCGCGATCAGCGCGCGGTGATTCCGGGCCAGCCGCCGCAGCAGGCCCCACGCCAGCCCGAAGATCAGCAACGCGCTCAACACCACGAACGTCGTGCCCTTCAGGGTCTGCAGCCGCATCTGCATATCCGTCCCGCCCGCGATCCGCGCGACCCACCGGTCCGAGAGGACGATGTACCCCGTGCACACGACCAGGAACACCAGCGCGGCCGCGCCGGACACGGCGAGCGGGCGCCGGAGCTCGAAGGGTGTGTCGGCCTGTTGTTGGGACTCACGCATGGGACTCCCCCAATGTTTATGAACCTTCGGCCGCCGGCGCAAGGCGGATGCCTGATAAAAAGCGTGCAATTTTTCCAGACGCTGGAAATATGGTGCGGAGTTTTCCCGCCTCAGGCGGGTCCGCTTCGAGCGGAACAGACGTTGGAACCATGAACACGACCGAACCTCCGGCCTGGGCCGGCGCATATACCGCGATCGTCACCCCGTTCACCCGCGGTGGCGCCGTGGATTTCGAGCGCTTCAAGGACCTGGTCGAATTCCAGATCGAGGGCGGGGTGGACGGCCTCGTGCCGGTGGGGACGACCGGCGAGTCGCCGACGCTGGACTATGTCGAGCACCAGCGCGTGATCGAGACGGCCATCGCGGCCGCGCGCGGCCGCGTGCGCATCATCGCCGGCACCGGAGCGAACTCCACCGCCGAGGCGCTGGAATTGACGCGGCTCGCGAAGGACGCGGGGGCCGACGCGACGCTCCAGGTCACGCCCTATTACAACAAGCCGAACGCGCTGGGCCTGACCCGCCACTTTTCGGCCGTCGCCGACCTCGGTCTGCCGGTCGTGCTCTACAACGTGCCCGGCCGGACCGGGAAGGAAATCCCCGTGGACGTCGTGGTCGAGCTGGGCAAGCACCCGAACGTGGTCGCGATCAAGGAGGCGGGCGGCAGCGTGGACCGCGTCAGCCAGATTCTCACCCGATGCGCGCTCCAGGTGTTGTCGGGCGACGATTCGCTCACGCTGCCCATGATGGCCGTCGGCGCGGTCGGCGTGATCAGCGTCGCGTCGAACGTCGCGCCGCGCGCGGTCGCCGATCTTGTCCGCCACGCGCTGGCGGGGCGGTGGGCCGAGGCCCGCGAACTGCACCTGAAGTATTATCCGCTGTTCGCCGATCTCTTCCTGGACACCAATCCGATCCCGGTGAAGACCGCGCTCGCCCTGATGGGCCGGATTGAGGACGCTTACCGGCTTCCGCTGTGCGAAATGGGCGAGGGCCTGAAGAATCGCCTGGCGGCGACCCTGCGGACCTTGAATCTGATTTGAACCCACCATGACCCGGATCGTCATCGTCGGCGCGTGTGGACGGATGGGGCAGGCCCTCATCCGCCTCTTGGATGCCCGGGCCGTGCCGGACCTGCAGTTGACCGGCGCCGTTGATTTGTGGGACTGCCCGCACCTCGGCCAGCCGGCCGGCAAGTCAGGCGTTCCGATCACGTCCGACCTGGCCGCGGCCGCGCCGGGCTGCGAGGTCATTATTGATTTCAGCGGCCCACAGGGCGCCGCCGGCAACGCGCCGCGCATCGCCGGGTGGGGCAAGGCCTGGGTTGTCGGCACCACGGGAATCGGTCCGGAGGGCCGCTCCGCGATCGAGGCGGCGGCGCGGGTGGTTCCCGTCGTCTGGTCCCCCAACATGAGCGTGGGCGTCAACCTGCTGTTCGCGTTGCTGGAGCAGGCCGGCCGCGCGTTGAAGGGCAAGGGGTATGACGTGGAAATCATCGAGCGCCACCACCGGCGCAAGAAGGACGCCCCCAGCGGGACCGCGCTCGGCCTCGGCCAGGCGGTCGCGCGCGGCCTGCAGGTGAACCTCGATGACGCGGCCGTGCACGGGCGCACGGGCCTCTCGAAGGAGGACCGGAGCGCGGACGAAATCGGTTTCCACGCGGTGCGCGGCGGCGACATCGTCGGGGATCATACCGTGTTGTTCGCGACCGACGGCGAGGTGATCGAGTTCTCCCACCGCGCCACCAGCCGCGACACGTTCGCGCTCGGCGCGCTGCGGGCCGCGGCCTGGGTCGCGGGGCGCAAGCCCGGGCTCCACACCATGCGGGACGTGTTGGGGCTCTGACCCGCGATGGAGGTCGGCTTGAGCCTCGGTTCCTGCCTTGGCGACCGCCTGGCCCACCTGGGCGGCGCCCGCCGCGCGATCGCGGCGCTGCACGGCGTGCGCGAGGTGGCGGCGTCGCCGGTCTATGAAACCGAGCCCGTCGGCGTGAAACCGGAATTCGCCGGCCTGCCGTACCTCAACGCCGTGCTCGTGGTGGAAACGGACCTCGCCCCGGAGGCGCTGCGCGCCGCGCTGGGCGAAATCGAATCGCGAGCGGGGCGCATTCGCGGCGCTGACAAATACGCCCCCCGCACGCTCGACATAGACATCCTCTACGCGGGGGCCGAGCGGCGCGCCTCGCCGTCGCTGACCCTGCCACACCCACGCTGGGCGGAGCGCCGGTTTGTCGTCCAGCCGCTGGCCGACGTGCGGCCCGACCTCGTCCTGCCGGGTTCGCCGCGGTCGGTGGCCGGCCAGTTGGCCGCGCTCCCGGACCTGCCCGCGGCGCGCCTGTTCACCCGCGATTGGAAGAATTCTCCCGCGGGCAGAATCTGAGGGCCGCGGTACATATGAACTGTTGCGTTAGCTCAAGGCGGAAAGCGCTTGGGCCGCCTCTTCGCGAATTCACAACGCCTTCGCGGTTGTCGTGGCGGGGAATGGGTGGCATGTTGGGCGGTCTGGAAGGCGGAGATCAAAGATGACGGAGCAACCGGCCGAACGACCCGACAGCGGGCATATCCTGATCGAATACATCAACCTGAAGCTCGCGGCGATGGGGCGTCCCATCTTCGGCTCGCCCGACGCGTTTCCGTTCATCGCGTTGAGCCGCTCGCTGCTGGCGAATTACCAGGAGCAGGCCCGGTTGCTGGCGGACTATTTGCCGCCGGTGGATCTGCGGATTCAGCAATTCCTCGATGCGTACCTGGGCGAACTCGACGCGGATTCGCGGCCGCGGGTCCCCCCGCGCACCTTCGTTCTGGATCGCCCGGGCATGGCCCGGATGCTCTCGCTGCCGCCGGATGCCGACTACTACGAGTCCGACATCATCCGCAGCTACCGGGCGCCGAACGGGATCCTGCACAACCCGGTGAACGACCGCCGGACGACGCAGGGCGTCTTCCATGTGACCGAGGGCGGGTTGCCGGTGGCGGACGACAAGAAAGCGGTGCCCAAGGAGGTGTTCGCGCGGCTGCTGCGGGCCGCGTTCGATCCGCCCGCCGCGCTGCGCCGGCTGCCGTTCACCGAAAGTCAGGCGGCGAAGGCGGAGGTCCTCGTCTCGCTCCTGCTGCGGCCGATCGTGTGCCCCGCCGTGCCGGGGTTCATGCCGGAGAAACGGATGGAGGTCCGGTTCTTTGTGCCCGGCAGCATGGTCGGCAACCTGGACTTCGTGGAGGCGATTTTCGGCAACGGCGGCGATCCCTATCTGCCGGAAAACGACGCCGGCCTGGATCCGCGGGGTTGGAGCGGGCACACGGGGTGCGTCGTACTGGCCCCGCACCTCGTGCGCCTGACGAAAAGGGAACTGGGCCTGCCGCCGGTCGCGGAAGCGACCGAACGGCAGCGGCGCGACGGGATGTGCTGGTCGAAACCGGATGAACGCTACAACGACGGGTCGGCCTTCAAGATCACCGCGCGCGATGAGCGCGGCGTGATCGTGACGATCATCGCCGACAATTACTTCGGGTATTGCAAGAAGGAGGTCAAGACGCAGATCGGTTTCGCGGCCAACCTCATGGGACTGGCCGAGGAGGAGCACGCCGGCGGGGCCTTCGTGTTCCCGCGCTACGACCTCGGCGAATCGTTCATGATGAACAGCCTCATTCCCGAAAAGGGCCAGACCTTCGCCGAGATCAGCCGGCTGTTTTCCGACCTGATGGACGTGCGCCCCGAGGGCTATGGGGTGGATCGCCGCTTTCCCTCCATCCTCTATGTGCCGGAGGACGCGGCCATCGAACTCCAGGACCAGACCGTCTCGTGGACCCAGTCCGGCGAGCCGCGCAAGATAAAGCTGTTGCCCGACCGCGTCTACGTCCTTCCCTCCGGCTACAAGATCAGCATGTGGAAACCCGCGCGCGGCAGCCGGTGGCGTCTGGCGGGCGAGACGGCGGAGGGCACGCTCTGCCACAAGCCCTGCACCGTTTCGGGCGGCGGCAAGTCCGAGATTTCCAAACCGATCGCCGACGCGATGATTGACGGGCCAATATTCGTGGCGGACATCAAGAGCGATTTCGACCTGGTGGAACGGATCATCGAACGGGACTACGGCGACCGGTTCAGGAATCCGCCGCCGGACCGGAAGGGGCGGAAACTGCTGAGCCCGGAGCGGACGCTCGGGTCGGTGATCAAGCTGCTCACGCCCTCCGATGTGTACACCGACGGCTACAATGCGTGGCTGAACAGCATCCCGGTGTACATCAAGGACCTCGTCTTCCTCGTGAAGCGCTACTACAAGCCTGACTGGGGTGGCGATTGGCGCAGCCGGTTCAGCGTGGACACCATCAACGGGACGCCCGGCAACGAACTCCGCTACCGGTTGACCAAGATCAACACCCGGTACGTCCGCGTGGGATACGGCAGCGACGGGTCCTGGCGGATATTCGGCGTCCGCAAGGACTTCATCCCCGCGCAGAAAATATCCACCGAGGATGACATCACCGCGTCGGTGACCGCGCCCCGTTCCGTGCTGGCCCGCACGGATCCCGAGTTCCCGTGCCCGTCCGCCAAGTTCGTCGTGAACTGCGAGAACAAGTTCTTCCAGCGCCCGGACGACGCGGTCCATCGGGGCTATGACCAGAAGACGGAGGCCGACATGGCGCGGCCGGGCAATTTCTTCTGCAATTACGAGCCGCTCGACCGGAGACGGGCGCAGGAGGAGGTCGAGAACACCATTTGGTTCGGCCAGTACACCGAGGCGATGCAACGGCTGTTTGTCGAACACCTGCAACAGGCGCGGCCGGCCTTCATCGTCTCGAATGCGCATCCGCGGTTGGTGGACGGCAAACCCACCAAGAATCCGCGCTATCTCCAGGCCCGGCCCGATCACGAGGACCCGCGCCAGCGTTACCTCGCCGAGATCGGCATCCGGCTGCACCGGCGGTTGACCACCGACAAGGCGCTGGCCACGCCGGTCCACGCCGTGCTGCCGGGCCGGCGGAACAACCCGCCCGATGCGGGCGTCCGCCCGCTGTGCGTGTTCAACCCGATCCACCACATGGAGCTGCCGGAGCTCTTCATGGAGTTCATTGCCAGCATCACCGGGAAGTCACCTTCCACGACGGGCGCGGGTTCCGAGGGCGCGCTGACCAAGGGCCCGTTCAACGCGCTCCTGCCGATCCACGACCTCAACAACGCCTTCGTGTCGCTCGCGCTGTGCGGCCAGGATGTGTTTATCACGGCGGCCGGCTGTGTCGGCCCGCATTACCGCGTGGATCATGACGTGAGCCTGCTGGTACCCGAAATCTGGAGCCGCATGAAACCCGCGGAGCGGACGGCGGCGGACCTGATCGCGAAGGGCTGCCTGGAGCGCTGTGGCGATTTCGACCACAATGGCGCGCGCGTGCGGGCCGGCCGCCTCGGCTACCGCATCACCGCGCGGTTCATGGAGATCTATGGCGGGCGCGTCTTCACGACGCCCGACAAGGTCTTCACGCCGGACATGCTGCGGCCCGAAGAGCAGGATCCGGCCGTGTTCGCCGACGCGATGGACAACATCGTTTCCGCGCACCGGTGGGTCGCGGAACAGTATTTCCGCGACGGCTCGGTCGCGCTGGCGGTGCCGCCCCTCCGCGCCCTGCTGCACATCATGGCCCGCGGTGAGTTCGAGGGCCGCGGCGTGGAGGATCCCGGCCTCCGCGCCCTCTTCACGCGCGAGGCGGTCCTGGAGAGCGACTGGTACGGGCGGCGGCTGGAAAAGAGGCGCGGGCGCGAACGCGCGGTCCTGCTGGATAGCGTGCGGCGGATCGAGGCCTTTTCCGAACGACCGGAATATGCGGTGGAGGCCGACCGGCTCGGCCTCGCGCAGCGCCTGTCCGAGGCCCGGCGCCGCCTGCTCTATCTCGAGACGCCGGCCTGCCTGGAAGCGCTCCGCGGCACGATCGGCGCCGAGTTGTTCGCCGCGCCGCGGCAGGGTCCGTGACCATGATCACCTTCTGGCTGACCCTGCTGACCCCGCTCGCCATCGTCGCCGGCCTTGTCCTTGTTGTCGTGCGACGCGGACTCCAGATGAAGCTGCTGGTCGGAGAAGGCGTGCCCGCGACGGGCCGGGTGGTCGCCAAGTTGACCCATCTGCATCCGGGCCGCCGCCTTTCGCCCACCCGCCGGATCAAATATGCCTATGCCGACGACCAGGGCCGGAGCCATGAACACATTTCAACGGTGACGGCTGCTTTTTTCAACCGGCACGCCGAGGGCGGCCCCATCGCAATCCGCTACGCGCGGAACAAGCCGTCCGTCAGCGCCCCGGAGGAGCTGGTGGAACAGAGCCGGGTCGCCCTCGGGAAGCGCTCCTAGCCGCTTCGCCGATCGCGGCGATCATGCCCGCGAAGATCAGCGCGTGGACGGGGTACAGCGCGTACCAATAGAGCAGACCCCACAAGCCCTTCGGGGCGAAAAATGCGGACTGGGTCAACAGGCACCCGCCGGTTTCCGCGGGTTGGGTTTCAAATTGGAGCCAGGCCCGGCCGGGCACTTTCATCTCGGCGCGGAATCGGAGCAGGCGGTCCGGTTCAATGGCCTCGACGCGCCAGAAATCCACGGCATCGCCCGGCCGCAGGTCATCGGGATGGCGCCGGCCCCTCCGCATTCCGACGCCGCCGAGCAGGCGGTCGGCCGCGCCGCGGATCCGCCAGGCCCAGTTCCATTTGATCCATCCGCGCGCCCCGCCCAGTCCGGCGACGATCCGGTGAACCTGCGCCGGCGCCGCCCCGACCAATCGCTGCCGCCGCTCGATGATCAGGCCCTCCTGCGAGGTCAGCGCGACCGGCGCGCGTCCACCCGCGCTGCTCGACAGGGCGTCGCTCCACGCCGTTTCAACGGAATCGTCCTGCAGGCGGGCGAGGGCCAGCCGGACCGCCTCGCGATACGAGATCGGCTGGATCTCCGGGAAGAGTTCCCGCGCGCGCGTGTCGCGCACGACCACTTCGTTGCGAAGACCCTGGATCAGGGGCCGGGCGATGGCGGCGGGCACCGGCGTCACGAGGTGAACCCAGTAGGAGGAGAGGCGGGGCGTCAGCACCGGCACGGGCAGCAGCACGCGGCGCAGTCCGCGAACCTCCGCGTAGATCCGCATCATGTCGCCATAGGTCACGGTGTCCGCCCCGCCGATTTCGATGACCTGGCCGGCGGTTTCGGTCCCGCGGACGGCCCCGACCAGATAGTCGAGGACGTTGCGCACCGCCATCGGCTGCGTTCGCGTATATACCCACCGCGGGCAGATCATCAGCGGGACGCGCTCAACAAGATAGCGGATCATCTCGAAGGAGAGGCTGCCGGATCCCACGATGACGCCCGCGCGTAATTCCGTCACGGGTGTCCCGCCGCAACGCAGCGCCGCGCCGGTCTCCTGCCGCGAGCGGAGGTGGTGCGACAGATCGGACGCCGGATCGCCGAGCGCGCCCAGATAGATGATGCGCTGCACGCCGGCGGAGGCCGCGGCGAGCGAGAAGGCCCGCGCCGCCTCCACGTCGCGCCGCTCGAAATCCGGTCCGCCCGCCATGCTGTGAACGAGATAGAACGCGGTGTGCGCTCCGCGCAGCGCGTCGTCCAGGTTCGCGGGTTTCAGCAGATCCGCCCGCCGGATCTCGACGCGATCGCTCCACGGGCGAGCGGCCAGGCGACCGGGATCTCTCGCGAGGCAGCGCACGCGGTAGCCTTCATCCAGCAGGCGCGGCGCCAGGCGTCCGCCGATGTATCCCGTGGCCCCCGTCACCGCGATGAGCGGCGCCTCTTCGCGGGATTCGTTCACGTCGCCACCGGATAATCCGTATACCCGACCTCGCCCGGCGTGTAGAAGGTGGCGGCGACGGGCGCCGCGAGCGGCACGCCGCCCCGGATGCGCTGGACCATGTCCGGGTTGGCGATGAACGGCTTTCCGAACGCAACCAGGTCGCCCTCGCCGGCGCGCAACGCCGATTCGGCGGATGCCGCGTCGTAACCGCCCGCGAGGATTACCGGTCCTTTGAAGGCGGATCGGATCGCCTGCTTGACGCGCGCGGGAACCGGGGGCGCGCCCATGGAGCTGTGATCCAATACGTGGAGGTAAGCCAGCCCGATTCTTCCGAGCTCGCCGGCCAGCCCGGTGTAGAGCGCGTCCATGTCCGGATCCGGCCGCTGGTCGTTGAACACGCCGTAGGGCGAGAGCCGCATGCCGATCCGCTCCGCGCCGATGCGCGCGGCGGCGGCGCGAGCCGTATCCAGGGCAAAGCGCATCCGGTTGCCGATGCCGCCGCCCCAGCGATCCGCGCGCCGGTTGCTGGCGGTGTTGAGAAACTGGTCCATGAGATAGCCGTTGGCTCCGTGCAGTTCCACCCCGTCGAAGCCCGCGGCGATGGCGCGGGCGGCCCCGTCGGCGAACTCGTCTACGGCCGCCTCGATGTCGGCCTCCGTCATTTTAATCGGCGTGGGATAGGGTTTCAGGCCTTCCGCGTCGGTCCACATCGTTCCGGCGAGCGGGACGGGGGACGGCGCAAGGATTCGCGAACCGGCCGGCATGTTGAGCGGATGCGAAACCCGGCCCGTGTGCATGAGCTGTACAAAGATGCGCCCGCCGGCCGCGTGGACGGCGTCCGTGACGACGCGCCAGGCCCGCTCCTGCTCGTCCGTGTAAAGGCCGGGAATGCGGGCATAGCCGACGCCGTTGGGGGAGGGGGATGTTCCCTCGGTCACGATCAATCCCGCCGCGGCGCGCGCCGCGTAATACCGGGCCATCAGCGGCGTCGGGGTGTGGTCCGCCGTCGCGCGACATCTTGTCATGGGCGCCATCACGATGCGGTTGGTCAAATGCGCCGGTCCCACGGCGAACGTCGAGAAGAGTTTGTTCATGGCGATGCTCCTTGGACTTGTTTTCGGACGGGAGCCCCGAAGCTTACGGGGCCGCGCGGCGTTCTCAGTCGGCGCCGTCGCAGCAGGCGCCGGCGGTGCAGGTTTCGTGCACGACAACGCGGGCGAGCTGCGGGAGCGCCGGCTTGAGCCGGATCCAGATCCAGCGCGCGATGTGTTCGCTCGTCGGATTATCGAGGCCGGGGATTTCGTTGAGGTAGCGGTGGTCCAGTTGCTCGTGCAGCGGGGCAAAGGCCTTTTTCACGTCGGCGAAATCCATCACCCATCCCGCGCGGGGGTCGAGCGGGCCGCGGAGATGCAGTTCGACCTGAAAGGAGTGGCCGTGCAGGCGGCCGCACTTGTGGCCGGGCGGACAGTTCGGCAGCCGGTGGGCGGCCTCGAACGCGATTTTCTTGAATATCTCCATGGCGTCCGGTTCAGGCGCGAGGCGGTTGTTTTTTCGCGAGCCGGCGGCTGCGGAGCAGCTCGTACCATCCGGCCAGCCCGGCGCCGGTCCGCGCCGAGCATTCGATGATGACCGCGCCGGGCGCCGCGTCCCGCAGGTTGGCGAGGGCCTGGGTCCGGTTGAAGCCCGCGGCCTCCGCCAGATCCGTCTTGTTGAGCAGCACCGCGTCGGCGTTCTGGAAAATGGCGGGATATTTCCGCGGCTTGTCCTCGCCCTCCGTCACGGAGATGACGACGACGCGCAGGTCCTCGCCGAGGTCGAAGCCGGACGGGCAGACGAGGTTGCCGACGTTCTCGATGAACAGGATGTCGGGGGCGGCGTCGCCCAATTCCTCTACCGCGTGCCGGACCATGTGCGCGTCGAGATGGCAGACCGTGCCGGTCGTGATCTGGACCGACGGCGCCCCGGCGGCCCTCAGGCGCAGGGCGTCGTTGTCCGTCGCGAGATCGCCTACGATGGTCGCCATCCGGAATTCGCCGCCCAGGTCGCGCAGCGTCGCCTCGAGGATCGAGGTCTTTCCCGAACCGGGCGACGAAACCAGGTTCAATGCAAGCGTGCCGCATCCCCTGAAAAAGCCGCGATTCTCCGCCGCAAAGCGGTCGTTTCGCGCCATCAGCGACCGGTGCAGCGCGACCGTCCGGGTCTCGTCGCCGTGTTCGTGGGGGTCATGGCGGTGCCCGTGCGCATGGACATGCGCCGGTTCCGCCGCGGGTCCCGAACAGCCACAGTGATCGCACATTTCAACTCACCTCAATCGAGATCAGATTCAACTCGCGCCCGCCCCGTACGGTGCGGCTCGTGCCCCCGCACGTCGGGCAACGGTACCGGAGCGGCGCGGCGATAAACTCATCGGCACAGGCTTCACAGTAGCATCGCACGGGGCCGGACTCAACGTCCAGCCGCGCGCCGTGCGCGGGGGTGCCCTCCGCGAGGGCCTCGAAGGCAAAGGCCAACGCCTCTTCCACCACGCCGGAGAGCGCGCCGATGCGCACCCGGACGGCCTCGACCCGGCGCGCCTCGTTCGCGCGGGCGGCCTCGAGGACGGCATCCAGGATGTTCTCGGCAATGCCGAATTCGTGCATGCCCTCCTCATAACACGCCCCGGAGCGCCTTGCGACCCGGATCGGATCGGGCCGTGCTCCACCCGCAGTCGCCGCGGTCGCCGCACTGTCCGTAGCAAATCAAAATGACCGCTTTTTGTAGCAAGTGATCTGACCGCTTT
>CAYMCD010000095.1:0-12280 GCA_964388845.1 uncultured Verrucomicrobiota bacterium | reverse complement strand
TCGCGCGGCGTAGCCCGGGAACTTCTTCACCTGCCGGGCAAGCCGGCAGGGGTCGCCGCCCTCGGCCCGCCCCCTGCCGCCTCGCGCGGCAGGAGCGAAAGTTCTGCAGCCAGGAACCTTCGCCGCCCGCGTATTCCGTGATTTCATCCTATTCTCCTTTTCTTCATACTGCGCCCCATGTCCGCACCCGTCCGTCTGCTCGTCGTTGACGACCATGCCATTGTCCGACACGGCCTCGCGCTGCTGCTGTCGCGGCACAAGGAATTTGCCGTCGCCGCCGAAGCCGGCGGAAAGGCCGAGGCCCTGGCCGCGCTCGCGGAGCACAAGCTGGACGCCGCCATCATAGACCTGACGCTCAAGGACGGAAGCGGGCTGGATCTCATCCGCGACCTGCGCACGCGCGCGCCCGGCCTGCCGTGCCTCGTCCTCTCGATGCACGACGAAATGGAATACGCCGAAAAAGCGCTCCGTGCCGGCGCCCTCGGCTATGTCATGAAGGAAAACGCCGACGAAGTCATCGTGGACGCGCTGCGCACGATCCTGCGCGGCGAGGTCTACGCCAGCCCCGACGTCTCCGCCCGGTTGCTGCGCCAGGCCGTGGCCGCGCCCGGCGGTCGCGGAGAAACCGGCGTGGACAGCCTCACCGACCGCGAGCGCGAGATCTTCCAGTGCCTCGGACAGGGCCTCACAACAAAAAAAATAGCCGAACAATTCGGCCTCAGCGCCCGCACCGTCGAGGTCCATCGCGCCAGCATCAAACGCAAACTCGCCTGCGAAGACACCGCCCAACTCCTGCGCGAAGCCGTGCGGTGGGTGGAATCGGGCGGGTGAGTAGGAAGGGCGAGGGGCGAGTGCGGGTGCCGAGTAGGATTCGCGCGGTGCGCCCTCGTCCCTCGAACTCGTCACGCGCACGATCCCTGGATATTCGGCCGCGAAGCGGGATTGACGCGGCCGCCTTGTGGGGTACATTGGTGGTATGAAAGTGAAGACATCTATCACACTGGAGCGCGATATCATCAGCGCGATCGATCGGCAAGTTGATGCCTACGGCAGTCGATCTGAATTTCTCGAGACCGCCGCACGCGGGCTGCTCGCCCGACTGGCGAAGGCGGAAGCAGACAGACGGGACATGGATATTATCAATCGTCGTGCGACTGCACTGAATCGCGAGGCGCACGACGCGCTGGATTACCAGGCGGCTCTATGAGGCGAGGCGAGCTCTATCGGGTGGCTCATCCCTCCGGCTATCCGAAACGCCATCGGGTCTTCATCATTGTCGGTCGCCAGGTGGTGATCGACTCCCGATTCTCAACCGTAATTTGCGCGCCGATCTATACGGTGCATGATGGCCTATCCACACAGGTAGCCATTGGGCATGACGAAGGGATGAAGCACGCGAGCAGTATTCATTGCGACGAGTTGGTCAGCCTTCCCAAATCCAAACTGACCAACTACGTAGGAGCGCTTTCGTCGCACAAGCTCCCTCTGCTGGACGATGCCCTGAAGATCGCCCTGAATCTCGATGAGTAAGGGGCAGGCCGAGTAACCGTCATTGGACATTGTGAAATTGGTCGTTGAGTCATTCAGTCTCCTCCCATGAACTACCTCCTCCTCGCCCTCGCCTCCTATCTCCTTGGCGCTGTTCCGTTCGGGCTGTTGCTCGGCAAACTCAAGGGCATAGATGTCCGCACGGTGGGCAGCAGGAACATCGGGGCGACGAATGTCCTGCGGTCCGTCGGCAAGCCGTGGGGTATTGCGACGTTTGGCCTCGATGCGCTGAAGGGCTTTGTGCCGGCCTTCGTTTTTCCAGACGTTGCAAGCGCATGGGCGGGCGATTTCCAATCGTTGGAAATCGCCGCGCTGGCGGGCGGCGCGGCGGCCATTCTCGGCCACAATTTTCCGATCTATCTCGGGTTCAAGGGCGGCAAGGGTGTTGCAACGAGCGCCGGCGCGCTGCTGGGGATCGCGCCGCTGGCGGTGGCCGTGGGCCTGGCGGTGTGGGCCTTGTTCTTCTTCACCCTGCGCTACGTGTCGCTGGCCTCGATCGCCGCCGCGCTATCCGTGCCGGTCGTGGGGTGGACGTGCTATCGCGCGGCGGGGGCGGTGGTCCCCGCCGCCCTGACCATCCTCGCCGCGCTGATTATCTTTCGCCACCGCGCCAACATCCAGCGCCTGCTCAACGGGACCGAGCACCGGTTTCAGAAGAAATGACGCAGTGTCGAATGACGTATCGTCGTCCGGATTTCGTCATTCCGTCATCCCCCCTACTTCTCCCGCTTCGGCTCGCGGCCCATCAGGGCCTGGACGGCTTCGCGCGGATTGCGGCCCTGGTGGACGATGCCGACGACCTGTTCGGTGATGGGGACGGCGACGCCGAGTTCGTGGGCGAGGTCGAGCGCGGCCTGGCAGGTCCAGATGCCCTCGGCGACCTGTTCCATGCCGGCCATGATCGCGTCCAGTTTTTCGCCCTTGCCCAGACGCTCGCCGACGCCCCGGTTGCGGCTCAGTTTGCTGGCGCAGGTGACGATAAGGTCGCCGATGCCGCTGAGCCCGGCGAAGGTTTCGGGTTTCGCCCCGCGGGCGACGCCGAGCCGGCTGATTTCCGCCAGGCCGCGCGTGATCAGGGCCGCCTTGGTGTTGTCGCCGAACCCGATCCCGTCGCTGATCCCGGCGGCCACGGCAATGACGTTTTTTAGCGCCCCGCCGAGCTCGACGCCGATCACATCCTCGCTCGTATAGACGCGGAACTCCGCGCTGTTGAAGACCTGCTGCAGCGCGACCGCGCGCGCGTGGTCCGCGCAGGCAATGACGACGGCGGAGGGCACGCCGCGCGCGACCTCTTCGGCGTGGCTCGGCCCGGAGAGCGCGGCGACCGGTCCGAATCCGAGCGACTCCTCGGCGATCTCCGTCAGCCGGCGGTGGGTCTGCTTGTCGAGCCCCTTGGCGACGCTGACGACGTGGGCGCCCGGCTTGATCAGCGGCGCAAAATCGGCGGCGACCTGTTTGAAAAAGCGGGACGGGACGGCCAGCACGATCCCCTCGGCCCCGGCGACCGCCTCCGCCCGGTCCGCCGTCCATTCGAGGGTCTCCGGCAGCGGGACGCCGGGCAGGAATTTCTTGTTCTCCCGCGTCCGGCGGATGGTTTGGATGTAGTCGGGGAAGGGGCCCCAGACGCGGAGCCGATGTCCGTTCCGGTTCAGCGCCAGCGCCAGCGCCGTGCCCCATCCTCCGTCGCCCAGTATTGCGATGTTCATGGCGGGGAGTATGGGGGAAATGACGAATGGAGGAAATGACGAATGACCCATTATCCAATGACCAATGGATTCGTCCAATCCGAAATCCGCGATTCAAAATCAGCAATTGGCAAGGCCTGCTTCCAACCCCATCCGCCCACCACATTTTCCTGTTGCCTCACTGCCCGGCATCCCGTATCGCCTAGGCATGGCGTTTCACCAGAGTCCGTTGCGGGGCCTCGCGTGGGAGGCGTTCCGCGATTTGGATCCCGAGCGGAAAGGCCCGTTGTTGAACCGGGGCGGGCGCCCCTACCATGCGCTCATCGCGCAGCAGTTCGACCGCCCGATGCTCGATCGCGTCTGTGATCTGGCCACCAAGATGCGCAAGATCGCAAAGACGCGCGGCGGCATGAAGTTCCTGCAGGACCTGCTCTCGGAAAAGCGCGCGATGTTGTATTTCGCGCAGCCCTCCACCCGCACGTTTCTGTCGTTCTATGCCGCGTGCCAGCTGCTCGGCATCCAGCCCGCCGAGGTGCGCGACGCGCACACGTCGAGCGAGGTGAAGGGGGAGTCGCAGGAGGACTCCGTCCGCACCTTCAGCTCGTACTTCGACATGATCGTCATGCGGCATCCGGAGGGCGGATTCGCGGAGCGGATCGCGTGGATGCTGTCGGGCACGGACCGCCCGGTGCCGGTGGTGAACGCCGGGTCGGGCAAGGACCAGCATCCGACGCAGGCGCTGCTGGACATCTACACGCTTCAACGCAGCCTCGAGAAGCGGCGCGGCGGGTTGGAGGGCGCGAAGATCGCCTTTGTCGGCGACCTGTTGCGCGGGCGCACGGTCCGCTCGCTGGCGTTGCTGCTGCGCCAGTATCCCGGCGTGAAACATTATTTTGTCGCGCCCGAGCCGTTGCAGATCGGCGGCGACATCCTGGCCAAGCTCGACGCGGCGGGCATGACGTATGAGGTGACGGCGGATTTCGACCGCGTGCTGCCGGAGGTGGATGCCGTGTACATGACGCGCATCCAGGACGAATGGGACCGGGCGGGCGAGAGCCGGGCGATTGACACGACCCGGTTCCATTTCCGGGCCGAGCACCTGCGCATCCTGCGGCCGGAGGCGATCGTCATGCATCCGCTGCCGCGCCGGCACGAGATCGCGCCGGAGGTGGACGCCGATCCGCGCGCGAAGTACTGGCGTCAGGTCCGCAACGGCATGTGGGTCCGCGCCGTGCTCATCCTGATGATTTTTGACCGCGACCGCGAAATTGACCGCTACTATGAGGACCTGATGAGCTGAAGGCCGCAGTGACGAATGACGAAATCCGAATGACGAAGGACGGGAAGGTATTCGACCTCGAGGATCGAACGGCGAAATTTGGCGAGGCCGTCATTAGGTTCTGCAAGAATCTTATCCGGGATTTTGTGGACACGGTCCTGTTGAGGCAATTGCGCCGCGCGGCGACCAGTATCGGCGCGAACTATGTCGAGGCGGATGATGCGGAGTCGAAAAGCGACGTTCGTCACAAGATCGGTTTGTGCCGAAAAGAGGCTCGGGAAACGTGTTGCGGGCTGCGCATGATGAGAACCGCAAGACCGGATGCAGAGGATGAAATCGAAGCGCCGCCAAAAGAGGCAAAAGAACAACACTTGATATTTGCGGCGATCCGCCGCCGCACCCCGGAGGAATAGGCCTTGAAACCATTCGTCATTCCGTCATTCGTCATTCGTCATTCCGGGAGTTTTCCATGAAACACCTGATTACGCTCGAAAACTGGACCGCTTCCGAACTGACCGCGCTGCTGGACCTGGCCGACCGCGTGAAGGCGAAGCCGGCGGATTACAGCAACGCGATGCGGCGCAGGACGCTGATGATGATCTTCGAGAAGCCGAGCCTCCGGACCCGCGTCTCGTTCGAGACCGGCGCGACCCAGATGGGCGGGCACGCGATCTTCTACGACCTGGCCACCTCGCCCCTGAGCTCCGGGAAGGAGAACGTCGCCGACCTGGTCCGGGTGGTCAGCCGCTATGTGGACCTCATCATGGGACGCCTGTTCGAGCAGTCGCACATCGAGGAGATGGCCCGCCTGGCCGGCGTGCCGGTGATCAATGCGCTGACGAACTACGAACACCCGTGCCAGATTCTCGCGGACCTGCAGACGATCCGCGAGAAGAAGGGCGTCCTGCGCGGGCTGAAGCTGGCCTATCTGGGCGACGGCAACAACAACGTGACGCACTCGCTGATGTTCGGTTGCGCGAAGATGGGTCTGCACATCAGCGTCGGCTGCCCGAAGGGCGAGGAATACGAGCCGCTCGGGTCCGTCCTGGCCGGCGCCCGGAAGATCGCGCGGAAGACCGGATCGCGCGTCGCCGTGACGCCGGATGCGGCGGAGGCCGCGAAGGGCGCCGATGTCGTCTACACCGATTCCTGGATGAGCTACCACATCCCGCAGCACAAGCAGGACTCGCGCGTCAAGGTGTTCACGCCCTACCAGGTGAACGCGAAGCTCATGAAGCAGGCGAAACGGGATGCCCTCTTCATGAACTGCCTGCCGGCGGTGCGCGGATACGAGCAGACCGCCGAGGTGATTGACGGGCCGCGGTCGGTGGTCTTCGACCAGGCGGAGAACCGCCTGCACATCCAGAAGGCGATCATGTTGACGCTGCTGGAGTCCGCGCGGCGCTAGGGGCCGGCATGAAGCGCATCCTCGTCGTCAAGCTGAGTTCGCTGGGCGACCTGTTCCATGCGCTGCCGGCGGTTCATCTCATCCGTCGCCATACCGGCGCATCCGTGGATTGGGTCTGCCACGGAATCTACGCCGAACTGGTCGCGAAATTCGGCCCGGTGGACCGGGTTCTCCGCTTTCCCCGCGATCGTTTCGCGCGCGATGGCCGCGCGTTTTTCCGCGCGTTGCGCGAGCGGGACTACGATCTCGCGCTGGATTTCCAGGGCCTGATGAAGAGCGCGCTCGTGGCGCGCGCCGCGCGCGCGGGGCGCCGGATCGGCCCCTCGTTCGGGCGCGAGGGTTCGCGCCTGTTTTACGACGCGGTGGCCGGGCCGACGGACAAGAACCGGCACGCGGTGGAGGAGTGTCTCGACACGGCGCGTTATCTCGGCGCCCCGGTGGAGCCGGTCGAATTTCCGGTCGAATTTCCCGCCCATCCGCTGGATCTTCCGCCGCCGCGGATCGGCCTGCTGCCGTGTTCCCGCCGCCCGGAAAAAAACTGGCCCGGCGCGCGGTTCGCGGAGCTGGGCCGCGCTCTCCTGTCGGAGCGGGGCGGATCGGTCCTGGTGCTCGGCGGGCCCGCGGACCGGCCCGTCTGCGACGCGCTGGCGGCGGCGATCGGGCCCGGCGCCCACAACCGGTGCGGGCGGACCTCGCTGGTCGAATTGGGCGGGCTGGTCCGCGCACTCGATCTTCTGGTGACGGTTGATTCGGGGCCCATGCACATGGCCGCCGCGGTGGGCACGCCCACGGTCGCCGTTTTCGGGCCGACCGACCCGGTCCGCACGGGCCCGTACGGGGCGCGGCATCGGGTCGTTCGCGAGGGGTTCGACCTGGCGGCTCTGCCGGTGGCGCCCGTTCGCGCCGCCGCGTTGGGCGTGTTGGATGGGCGGACTCCGCTCACGCCGCGCGGCGGCGTTTGAGCAAAGCCGGCGCGATGAAGAGGGCGGCCGCCCCGAGAAAAATAGCCCCGAGCAGCCGCCCGTAGGTCCAGATCTCGTGGAGCAGGCGATGCACATTTCGCCGGCGGCTTCCGAATTCGGCGGCGCGCGCCGCATCGAGCGCCGCCGGACCGGTGCGATGCTGGAGTTCGAAGCGGGGCAGGAGGTGGAGCGGCGTGCCGAAGTACAAATGGGCGCGGCCCGCGGCGGCCGGCTGCGCGACGATAAACTGCGCTTCGACGCCGGCCGTGGCGCCGCTGATCGCGAGGGCCGGCTCGTCGTAGTTGAACACCTCGATCTTGAGGTAGCGGTACCGCGTGTTCTTGAGATCAATCCGGAGCCGTTCCTGTCCGGGCAGCCGGTGGATGCCCCCGTCGGCCATCCAGCGCCACTGGTTCGTCGGATGGTTGCGGCCGAACACCTTGACCGCGCGCGCGAAGGATCCGTCGTCCGTTTCGAGCGAGAGCGTGCGCATGGGCAGGAAGCGATGGCCGGCATCGAAAAACACCCGCTGCACGCCGTCAGCGGGGGCCGCCTCGCCGCCCGCCGCGAGGGGGGTCAGCCGCAGATCGCGCAGGGGCGCGCCCGGCCCCGGGGATTGGATGAAGAACGGCCAGTCCGCGCCGTTCTCGCCGACGAGGCGGAGATCGGCCGGAAACGAGAAGCACCCGTCGTGGACGGCATTCGGGATGGGGATCCGGTACAGCGCGCCCGTCTCCAGCGAATCCTTGAGGGGGATCCGCCACCGGAATTCGCGCAGGTCCACCGGGCCCGCCCCGAAAGCCGAGGCGGTCCACAGCCCGGCCGTCAGTATGCACGCCGCGCGCATGACCCGAGCATAGCGGGGCGCCGCGCGCGGGACGAGCGCGAACCGCGCGGCGCGAAAAATCCCGGCGCCTTTTTGCCTGTAATCGGCGCGCGCCGCGCGTACACTGCCGGGCTCCAATGAAACAGCCTGTGGTTTTGATTGTGGGTGGGGGGGGGCGCGAACACGCGCTGGCGTGGAAGTTGTCGAGGGATAGCTCCGCCCCCCGGTTGTTCTGCGCGCCGGGCAACGCCGGGACGGCGCAACTGGCGACCAATCTGCCCGTGGCCGCCACGGATCTCGACGGCCTTGCGGCGTGGGTGGCCGAACAACGGCCCTATTTGACCGTCGTCGGTCCCGAGGCGCCGCTGTGCGACGGATTGGCGGACCGCCTGCGGGCGGGGGGACACCGCGTCTTCGGGCCGGGCCGGGAAGCCGCGCGCCTCGAGGGCAGCAAGATTTTTTCCAAGGATGTCATGGTGAAGGCCGGTATCCCGACGGCGAAGGCCGGCGCCTTCACCGAAGCCGGCGTGGCGCGCGCCTACGCGCGGACGCTGCGCCCCCCGCTGGTGGTCAAGGCGGATGGCCTGGCCGCCGGGAAGGGCGTCGTCATCTGCCATTCCCATCCCGAGGCGGAGAACGCGATTGATGAGGCCATGGTGCGCGGCGCCTTCGGCGCGGCGGGCGCGCGCGTCCTCGTCGAAGAATTTCTTGACGGCGAGGAGGCCTCCATCCTCGCCCTGACCGATGGAGAGCGCCTCGTCCTGCTCGCCTCGGCCCAGGACCACAAGCGCGTGCTCGACCGGGATCAGGGTCCGAACACCGGCGGGATGGGGGCCTATTCGCCCGCGCCGGTGGTCACCCGGGACCTCTGGCCCGTGATCCGATCGAAGGTGTTCGAGCCGACGCTGCTCGAACTGCGCAAACGCGGGATCGAATACCGCGGCGTCCTGTACGCCGGGCTGATGCTCACGCGGTACGGGCCGCAGGTGCTGGAGTTCAACTGCCGGTTCGGCGATCCCGAGACACAGGCCATCCTGCCCCGATGGGAGGGCGACTTGCTGCCCGCGCTGGACGCCTGCGCCGACGGGGTCCTGCGCGAGGACCAGGTCCGCTGGAAAAACGAAAGTTGCGCGTGCGTCGTGATGGCGGCCGGCGGCTATCCCGGCGCCTACGCGCGGGGCGATGTCATCCTCGGGCTGCAGGACGCCGCGCGTCTCCCCGGCGTGGTCGTCTTCCACGCCGGCACGCGGTCGGAGTCCGGCCGGGCGCTGACCGACGGCGGGCGGGTGCTGGGCGTGACGGCCCGCGGCGGCGGGCTTCGCCAGGCGGTCTCCCGCGCGTATGACGCCGCGGCGCGGATTCGCTTTGCAAACGCGCATTACCGGAAGGATATTGCGTGGCGCGCGTTGTCCTCGTGACGCCCGGAAACCCCGACCATGACTGCCGATCGCATGCCCCGCCCCGCCCGGATCGCCGCGGCCCTGTGCGCCGCCGCGTTGCTGAACCTTGCGTCGGCCGGCGGCCAGCCGGTCGAGACGCCGCCCGCCGCCCCGCCGTCGCACCCGGTCGTGGAGGACCTCGACCGGCTGCTGCGCGCGCTCGCGTCGAACGGCATCCCGGTCCGCGCGGATACGCCGCGCGGGCCCCTGTACGAGTGTCTGGCCCGGACGGCGGACCCGGCCGCGCGAGTCCTCGCGACACCGGACTATGAACGCCTCGCCCAGGAGCGGGCCGGGCGCGATTTCGGCGTGGTCTTCACCGTCACCCTGTCGAATGCCGTCCCGTGCGTGGCGTCCCCCGCCGGCGCGGCGTCCGCCGGCCTCCAGGCGGGCGACCGCATCCTCGCCATTGACGGGACGCCGACGACCAACGTCACGCTGAGCGACGCGATCGCCCTGCTGCGCGGGCACACGGAGACGGGGGTCACGCTCCGCGTGGAGCGCGACGACGGCTCCACGGCGACGGCGGTCGTCGCCCGCGCGCTCGCCGCACTTCCCGCGATCGAGTTGGCCGAGGCCTGGCCCCGCCGCCTCGGGTATGCGCGCGTCAACGGCTTCTATGCCGGCTCGGCGACCGCGGCGACCGCGCTCGTGCGCGGGTGGGCGGACGCCGGATATGCGGGGGGCGTGCTCGATCTGCGCGGCGCGGGGGGCGAGTCCATCGGCGATACCGCGGCGTTTGCCGGCCTGTTCGCGTCGCCGGGATCCGTGTTGTTCTCGTTCCGCGACGCGGAGGAGAACGATCTGGGCAGCCACAAAGCCGCCGGCGAGCGACCCCTGGACCTGCCGCTGATGGTCCTGGTTGACGAGACCACCCACGGCGCCGCCGAGGTCTTCGCGGCGGCGGCGTTCGACAGCCTGGGCGGGCTGCTGCTGGTGGGCCGGCCGACCCGGGGCGATCCGGCCATCCGGTCCGGCCTCCCGCTGCCCGGCGAACTCGTGCTCTATATCGCCACCCGCCGTCTGGTCACCGGCAATGGAAGCGTGCTCGACGGCCGCGCGGGCGTTGAGCCGCACCTCGCCGTCGAGCGCGCCGCGCGCGCGGACTACGAGCCGCCGCCGGGCCCCGACCGCCGGACGCGCCTGGAGGAGGAGGACGGCGACCGCGCGCTCCGGGACCGGGTGCGGGGCGATGCCGTGCTTCAGCGCGCGGTGGATGTATTGCTCGGCCTCAAAGCCTTGAACATTAAACCCGGCGCGGTATCGTCGCCGTGATCCCGTTTTTCCAGTCCCTGTAATTTACAGACGTTGGAAGCGCGACGGGTGAGTTTTTACAGACGTTGGAACTTTATCACCGCGATGCCGGACGCCACACGAAACATCCTGTTTGTCTGCACGGGCAACATCTGCCGAAGCCCGATGGCGGAGGCCCTCTTCCGCCACCGCCTCGGCGCGCGCCCGGGGTGGACGGTCGGATCGGCCGGCGTGGCCGCGCTGCAGGGCATGCCGGCGAGCGAGGAGGCGCGGGCCGCGCTCCGGGAGGTCGGCGTGGATCTGGGCCGGCACCGCAGCCGTCCGCTCACGCGGGAGCTGGTCGAGGCGGCCGACTGGATCGTGGTGATGACCGCGGGCCATGCCCAGGTGGTCAAGCGCTTGTTTCCGGACGCCGCCGGCCGCGTGCGCATGCTGACGGATTTCGGCCCGCGGCGCCTGCCGGAGGATGTGCCCGACCCGATCGGGCAGTCGCTGGACGTGTACCGGTTCACGCGGGACCGGATTGACCGCGCGATGGCGGACGTGTTGATTTCGGCGCTGGAAGAGAGCCGGGAATTGAAAACGAAAGCGGAACAGGACGTTTCTATGAGAATGATTATCGGAGCGGACCACGGCGGAGTGGAACTCAAGCAGCGGGTCAAGGCGGCGCTGGCGGAACGCGGCGTTGAGGTGGAGGACGTCGGGAGCCACGGCGCGGAGTCCGTGGACTACCCCGACTTTGCGTCGGCCGTGTCGCGCCGCGTGGCGGCCGGCGAGTTCGAACAGGGCATCCTGATCTGCAAGACCGGCATCGGCATGAGCATGTCCGCGAACCGGTTCCCGAAGGTGCGGGCCGCGCTGGTGCTGGACCCCGAGATGGCGCGGATGGCGCGCGCCCACAACGACGCGAATGTCCTCGTGCTGGGCGCCTCGGCCACGCCGCCGGACGAGGTCCCCGCGATCCTCGACGCGTGGTTTGGGGCGGAATTCGCGGGCGGCCGCCACAGCCGGCGCGTCGAAAAGATCGAACAGGGCGCGGCCGCCGGCGACGGGCTCGACGCGGTCGGGGCCGTTGACCCGGCGCTGCGCGCCGCGATCGCCCGAGAGGATGTCCGCCAGCGGCGGAACATCGAGCTGATCGCCTCGGAAAATTACGCGAGCCTCGCCGTGCGCCAGGCGGCGGGCTGCGTGATGACCAACAAGTATGCCGAAGGCTATCCGGCCCGGCGCTGGTATGGCGGCTGCGAACACGTGGACGAGGCCGAACGCCTCGCGATTGATCGCGCGAAGAAGCTGTTCGGCGCCGAGCACGCCAACGTGCAGCCGCACTGCGGCAGCGGCGCGAACATGGCCGTCTATTTCGCCGTGCTGCAGCCCGGCGACACCATTCTCGCGATGAACCTCGCGCACGGCGGGCACCTGACGCACGGCCACAAGATGAATTTCTCGGGCCGCTACTACAACGTCGTGCCGTACGGCGTGGACCGGGACACCGAGCGGATCAACTATGACGAAATCGCGGAGCTCGCGGCGCGGCACCGGCCCAAGCTGCTCTGCGCCGGGGCCAGCGCCTATTCGCGCACCATCGAGTTCGCGCGACTCCGGCAGATCGCCGACAGCGTGGGCGCGCTGCTGATGGTGGACATGGCCCACATCGCGGGCCTGGTCGCGGCCGGGGTCCACCCCAGTCCGGTGCCCTTCGCGGATTTTGTCACATCCACGACGCACAAGACCCTGCGCGGCCCGCGCGGCGGCCTCATCCTCTGCAAAGAGGCGCACGCCGCCGAGGTGGACAAGCAGGTCTTCCCCGGGATCCAGGGCGGGCCGCTGATGCACATCATCGCCGCGAAGGCGGTCTGTTTCCTCGAGGCGCTGCAGC
>CAYMCD010000094.1:0-12369 GCA_964388845.1 uncultured Verrucomicrobiota bacterium | reverse complement strand
CCCGAAGGAGCGCTCGCCGAACCTCGATATACTGGAGGCCGACCGCGGCCGGCTCCGCGCGCTCGCGGCGTTCGTCCGCGCGGCGCGCCGGGACGCCTCGGCGCTGTTCCGCGCCTCGCCGCTCTTCGGCCGGTGGCAACTGCTCGCGCGCGTCCGCAACTTCGCGCCGGCCCTGCAGGGGCTGCTGGTCCAGATCCGCGCGGCCGACGGCGCCTGGGCGGACGCGCATTCCCTGTACGCCCTCGAATTCACGGCGGACGCCGGCACGCCGAAGGCCGATTTCCGTCGGCGCCACGCGGCGCCGGTGGATTGGGACGGGCGCGCGCCGCTCGAACTGCGGGTGGCCGTCCGCGGCGTCGGACAGCTCGAGGTGTACGACCTCCTGCTGACCGACGGCGTCCGGACGCTGCGCCCGAACGTGACGGGCGCGGAGGGCGGCCCCGTCCGCCGCCCGCGGCGCGCGACCGCCCGCGCGCTTCCCGGCGCTGTGCTCGGCGCCCCGGCGCCCACGAGCGGTTTTCCGCCCGTCAATTTCGCCGCGCCGCAGGCGTGGGTGGCGTGCCGGTTCGATCCGGTGGCGGATCCGGGGCCCGCCTAAGACAAAGCGGCGTCACTCCTTCGCGCGAAGCACTTCGGCGGACACGTCAGGCCGCCGCGCACAGGACCGCAAGGCGGGGCGGAATGGGGGCGCGCTTTAGGGCTTGCGCGATCCGCGAGATAAGAATAGGCTTGTCTCATACCTGTGAGCATGACTTCGCCGTGAAAGAAATAGTGACCCAGCAGATGATCGCGAAGCGACTGGGCGTGTCCCAGTCCCTGGTCTCGCGCGCGCTGCGCGGGTCCGCGACCGACATCCACGCCTCGCCGGAGACGATCGAGCGGATCCGGCAGACCGCCGCGCAGCTCGGCTACCATCCGAGCGCGGCGGCGTTGACGCTGCGCGGCGAGAGCAGCCGGACGATCGCGGTGGTCGTGCGCGACTTCGCCGACGCATTCCTGGGCCGGCTGATCGGGGCGCTCCAGCAAGTCGCCGCCGCCGACGGCTATTCGCTCTTCCTGTCCGGCGTGGGCTCCGAGTCCTCCCCCGCCGATTGGCGCATGCTGTTCAAGTACGGCATGGACGGCCTGATCGTGGTGGGCGGCCAGTTTGAGCCGGAGGTGATTCCGGCGTTCGCGCGGCAACGCCTGCCGGTGGTGCAGATCGGCGTCGGGCGCGCGCGGATCGGCGTCCAGCACATCGCGATGGACGTGGAGGCCGGCATCGGCATGCTGATGGACCACGCCGGCAAGGCCGGCCACCGCGCCGTCGGTTTCCTGGGCGACGGTTCGGCGACGTCGCGCTATCGCCGCTCCGCGATCGAGGCGGAGCTGCGCAGGCGGAAGTGGCCGCCGATGGCGTTTGTGTTTGACGAGACGCCCGGACCGGACGCCGGCTACAGCGGCGCGCGTGCGCTGTGCGCGCGCGGCCGGCGGGGTGCGCCGACGGTGCTGCTCGCCACGGACGACGCCGCCGCACAGACCTCGCTGCGCGGATTCTACGAGTGCGGCTGGCGCGTGCCGGCCGACATCTCGGTGTTGGGCATAGACGACCTGCCCTCTTCGGCGCGCTGCATCCCCGCGCTCACCACCCTGCGCCAGCCGATCGCGGAACTCGCGCGCGAGGCCTTCGTCCGCGTCCGGGCCGCGACGCCAGAATTGCCGACCGAAGTGCGCATCCCGCCGGAACTGATTATCCGCGAATCCTGCGCGGCGCCGAGGAGCGAGACATGAATCTGCGCGTGGAGTCCGACGCGGCGGCGATGGGACGGCGCGCGGCGGCGCTGGGCGCCGAGGCTATCCGCGCGGCGCTGAAGGAGCGCGGCGAAGCCGCGATCGTGGTCGCCACGGGCGCGTCGCAGTTCGAGGTGCTGGAGGCGCTCGTCGCGGAGCCCGATATCGCGTGGAATCGGGTGACGGCGTTTCACCTCGACGAATACGTCGGCCTTCCCCTCGCGCACCCCGCCTCCTTCCGGCGCTTCCTCTGGGAGCGGTTCGTCCGCCGGCTCCCGCTGCCGCTCGCGGCGTTCCACTACATTGACGGCGAACGCGATCCCGCCGCGGAGTGCGCCCGGCTCTCGCCCTTGATCAGCCGCCAACCGATTGAGGTCGCCTTCGTCGGCATCGGCGAGAACGGCCATCTGGCGTTCAACGATCCGCCCGCCGATTTCGAAACGACCGAGCCGTACCTCGTGGTCGCCCTGGACGAGGCCTGCCGCCGGCAGCAGTTGGGCGAAGGCTGGTTCCCGTCCCTCAATGCGGTGCCGACGCGCGCCATCTCGATGTCCTGCCGCCGGATCCTGGCCAGCCGGATGATCGTATGCAGCGTGCCGGATCGCCGCAAGGCGAAGGCGGTGGCCGACACGGTGCAGGGACCCGTCACGCCGGTTGTGCCCGCGTCCATCCTGCAGACGCACGGGCGGGTCGAGCTGCTGCTGGACCGCGAATCGGCCTCGCTGCTGGACCATGACACCATCGCCCGGATTTATTGACCTGCAGGTCAACGGGTATGGCGGCGTGGATTTCAACCACGACGACCTGACCCCGGAACGCCTCCACCTCGCCTGCGAACGGCTCGCCGCGGACGGCGTGGGCGGCATCCTCGCCACGATCATCACCGAAGATCTGCCCGTCATGGTCCGCCGGCTGCGGACGCTGGTCCAGGCGCGCGAGCAGGACCCGCTGTGCGCGCGCATGATCGTCGGCCTGCACATCGAGGGCCCCTTCCTCAAGCCCGGAGACAATTACCAGGGCGCGCACCCGACGGAGGCGATGCGCCCGGCCGATCCGGATACGGCGGCGCGTCTGGTCGAGGCGGGCGGCGGCCTCGTGCGCCTGCTCACGCTGGCGCCCGAGTACGATCCCGGCCTGCGCACGACCCGATGGCTCGCCGACCACGGCGTGCGCGTGAGCGCCGGGCACACGGACGCGAGCCTCGACACGCTCCGCGCCGCGATTGACCAGGGCCTGACCGTGTTCACCCACGTCGGGAACGGGTGTCCCGTGATGCTGAACCGGCACGACAACATCATCCAGCGCGCGCTGCACCTGGCCGACCGGCTCTGGCTGTGCTTCATCGCCGATGGGGTGCACATCCCGCCGTTCGCGCTGCGCAACTACCTCCGCCTGGCCGGACTCGCCCGCGCGGTGATCGTCACCGACGCGATGGCCGCGGCCGGACTCGGGCCCGGCTCCTACACGATTTCAAGATGGGCGATCCAAGTGGGCGAGGATTTGGCCGCGCGGAAAATCGAGACCGGGCAACTGCTCGGCTCCGCGGTGACGATGGCGCGGAGCGCGCGGATCCTGGGCGAGGCCGTGGGCCTCGAGCCGGCGGACATCCGCCGGCTCACCGTGGACAACCCTCGGCGGGCCATCGGACTCCCGTGAGCCACCCATGAAGATCGGAACCGCGCGTCTGGGCCTGACGCCGTCCTTCCCCGTCGAATTGTCCGGCTACATCGGCCGGGTCCAGCCGTGCGTCGGGCGGCGCGAACCGCTCTGCGCGCGCGCGCTGTATGCGGAATCGGACGGGCGGCGCCTGCTCTGGCTGCACGCGGACGTGCTCGGTTTCGATCACGCGTTTGTGCGGGAAACAAAGGCGGCGGTCGCGCGACGGACCGGCGTGCCGGAGACGTGCATCGTGCTGACGGCCAGTCATTCGCACGCCAGCCCGACGCTGGTCGAACTGGGGCCCGGCTGCGGCGCGATGAGCGGGGAATTCCGGCAACACGCCGCGGAAAAACTGCTCGATGCGGCGGCGGAGGCGGTGGCGAACCCCGAGGCCGCCACGCTGCTCGCGGCGGAGGGCGCCTCCGATCTCGGCCGGGACCGGCGCGGCAAGCCCAGCGCGCACCGCGATCCGCGTCTGCCCGTGCTGGCGTGGGCGCGCGAGGACGGTTCGTACGCGGCGGTCCTCTGCAGCTACGCCGTTCACAACGTGGGCTACAACCCCGACAACCGCCGACTCGACGCCGAGATCACCGGGCACGCCGCGGCCCGCCTGGAGCGCGAACTGCCCGGCGCACCCGTCGCGCTGTTTGCCATCGGCGCCGCCGGCAACATCAACCCGCCCGGCTGGACCGCGGATCCAGCGCAGGTCGCCGCCTGGGGCGACCAGCTCGCCGAGGCGGCGTTCGCCGCGCTGGGCCGGGCCGCGCCGGATACGGACCGCGTCGCCTGCGCGGGCGAATCCGTTCCCTTCGCGTGGGATGTGTTCACCACGGAAGAGGTCGGGCACACCGCGGATCGCATGATCCGCGAGGCTGCGTCGCATCCGCCCCATCTGGTCGAGCCCGTGCGCAACGCCGCGCGGGCGTGGCGCGAGCGAATCCAGGAGCGACGCCGCGCCGGCGCGCTGGCCGGGGAAGGCCGGTCCGAGTTGACGGCCGTCCGGCTGGGCGGCACGGTGTTGGCCCTGTTCGACTGGGAGGTGTTCTCGCGCATGGGCGATCTCCTGCGCGCCACGCTCGGTCCCCGCGCGTACCCGGTCGGCTACGCCAACGGGCTGTGGGGCTATCTGCCAACGTCCGCCGCCTATGACGAGGGCGGATACGAGGTAAACGACTGCTTCGTCTACTTCCGAAATCTACGACCCAAGGCCGGGACCTTCGAGCAGCTGGGCGCGCGCATGGCCACCCTGGCCGGGCGTATAGCCTGATCCGCGAATGGGCACCTCGGCCTCGGCCTCCGCCACCACCTCGATGAGTGGCCTTGGTAGGGCGGGGCCTCCGGACCCGCCGAGTCGCGGCACGTCAAGGATGCCGCGCCCTACCGAATAGACTCCGCGAATTCCCGCGAATGGGCACCTCGGCCTCGGGATCGGTAATCCGGTCCGCGACCCCAACACAATCATTCCACTAGCAACAATAGTGGGTCAACTTTCGCTTGCAGGGCGCGCAGATATCCGAACAATAGTCTTGTAGTGCACGCCCCGCTCATTATAGTCCAATCGGTATAGCGACAGTATTGCGTCATCCGTCGCGGCGGAGGGCTGTTCGTACCGCCGGCGGGTGGCGAAAGAGGCCGCGCAAGCGATGAATCCGATTCACCGTCCCCTACATCAGGAGTTGCGGGCATGAAAAAGTCCATGCGCCTATTCGCCGCCGTCGCGTTGTTCGTCGCGCTGGCACCGGCCGCGCCGGCGGAGATTCTCATCAACGACACCTTCGAGAGCGATGTGCTCAACGGTTCGCCGCGGGTGGCCATTGGCACGGACCCCGCCGGGTGGAATAACGACTACGGAGATTCGCTCAACGCGAACGGCCTCGCCGACATCAGTGTGGAGGGCGTGGGCTCGCCCTCGGGCGGATCGAAGAGCATGCTGTTCTACGACAGCAACGCGGTGGATGGGCGAATCGCCGACAGCCGCACGTTTGCGTCATCCTCCTCCTCGAACATGCAGGTCACCTTCGACTTTCGCGTGGGCAGCGTGATCAACACCGGCGGCGACAAATTCGCGATCCGTCTGTTTGCCACGACCGGGGTCGGCCTTGGCGCTGAGATGAGCGCCAACGGGTCGGGCACAAGTTTCAATGTGATACCGATCGGCCACACCAACTCGCCCCTTCTCCAGACGATCACGGTGGGCGACTGGTACCGCATGAGCCTGCTGGCCCCCAGCGTGGACGGCGGATCGCCCGACTGGCAGATGTCGTTCTACCACTACGCCTCCGCGACAACGAATTCGTACAACCTGACCCGGCCCGACGCGGCGAGCGGCGGGTATTGGCGTGTTTTCCTTCAGTCCGGCTATTCAGCCGGCAACACGCTGGACATGAATATTGACAATCTTGGCGTCGAGACCGGCGTTATCCCCGAGCCTTCGACAGCGATCCTGCTGTTCGGCGGGGGACTGCTGGCATGGCATCGGCGCCGGCGGAGCGAGCCCGCGCGGCGGTGAGCCGGCCTTAACGCTAACCCTGCATGCGGCGGAGCCCGCATTCAACCGGATCGGCCCGGGGCGGGCCGGATCGTCATCACAAGGAAATCAAGCCATGCTAAACACGATCCGCCGATGCGCCGTTTCGCTTGTCGTTCATGCCCTTTGCGCGGCGTTATCGCCGATCCCGGGCACCCTCGCCCAGACGGCGGCCCCGTCCGCGGCCGAAATGGGCGCGGCGTCACGACTGGTCGCCGGCCAGGCGGTTTCTCAATCCACCAACCTCGCGGCGGGCGTGTACGAGTGGCAGGTGACCGGATCCGGACGGGGTCTCCTGACCCTGCGGGGCGGGGGCCAGGAGCGAACGCTGCGCGTCGCGCCGGAACCGGGCGTCTATGGATTGATGTTCGAAGCCGCCGCCCCGGGCGCGGTGGAGCTGACGATGCAGCTCAATGGCATCGCGTCCGATTCCATGCCCATCACGGCCAATACGATCGAGCCCGCGACTCCCGATCAGCGGAAGCTGTGGACCGACGCCCAGGAGAGTTTTTCGCGGCTCGGCTATTACGGCATTGATCCCCATCGTCCCGCGCCGGGCGGCGCGGTCGCGACGACGACGCAGGCGGACCTCGCGCGCGGCGCCATCCGCGAAACGGTGGTGTATTTCGACCCCGCGTACGATTCGCACTGGGTCCAGGATGCGGCCGGCGTGGCGGCGTTCTTCACGCGGCGCGGGTTGCCGGCCATGACGGCGGAGGAAACCGAGGCCTGGCTCAAGGCCCGGTCCACCGGCGATCGCGGGGCGGGCAGCTCGATCATCTTCACCATGGGTTCGGCGCCGACCAGCATCGTCTATCCGCCATTCGCCGACTGTCCGCTGGCGCAGTACCTGCGCGCCGGCGGCCGGGTCGTCTGGCTGGCCAACGCGCCCCTCTACGTGGCGCAGGGCGCAACGGGCCCGTTCCTCACCTACGGGACCACGGCGAGCGAGCAGATGCTCGGGCTCACCACTGACCGGGAGACGTTCTACGGACTGGACGGTCCGCACCAACTCACCGACGCCGGCCGGGCGTGGGGTCTCGAAGATGCGTTCTCGCTGGCGCGCCCGGTCCACTCCCGCGGCGTGACGACGCCGTTCGTGACCGATCCGACCGGCCGCTACTGCGGCGTCGGCCTGGTCAACCTGCGGCCAGATGTCCCGCTGAGCGGATTCATCTTCGTCCCCGACGGCGCCGAACCGACCCACACGTCCCGGCTGGCGAATCTCTATCGCCTGGCGCGGTATTCGGGCGCCCCGGTCGTGGTGCCGGACCCGGCGCCTCTGCCCGCGCCGCCCCTGCCCCTGGAGGCCGCGCTGCGCTTCGGCGCGGACGACCGCCGCTTCGTCTATCGGCGCGGCGAGGTGGTTCCCCTGTATCTCCGCGTCCGCGCGCTCGATGCGGCGGCGCGGAACGTGCGGGTGCGCTTCGCGGTGCGCGACGCGGAGCAACCGCTGGCGGCCGGAACAACCACCGTCCCGGTCGGCGTGGAGGAACGCGAACACCTCATCGGCCACGTGGATCTGGCCGGATGGCGGATGGGGCGCTACACGGTGGCGGTGGACCTCCAGCTGACCGACGATTCGCTGGCGCTGACCCGCGAGTTGCGCGTCGCGCCGCCGCCCGATCACGGCGGCACGTATGTCGGGATCTGGTGCGACACCTCCCCGAAGCAGAACCGGACCGAACAGCTGCTGGACGACCTGGCGGCGCACAACCTGCAGCCGATGTTCTCGGACGACACCCGCCCGCTGGGCCGGGACCTGGCCCTGTGGTACGGCTTCAGCTTCGCGAGCCGCCAGCACGGCACGCCCGTCAACGTCCCGCATCCGCCGGGCTACGACGACGCCCGGCTCGGCGGAACGGGCGCCGTGATGCGCGTCATGTCCCTGGGCGACAAACGCATATCGCGCGGCTACGCCAGCCCGTTCAGACGGCAGGCCGAGGCGGACGACTTCGCGCGCTTCGTCGCCTATGACAACGCCTTTCCGGCCTTCCGCCGGCGCACGGCGACCGTGGATGACTACAGCCAGTGGCTGGGCCTGGACTACAACCGGTTCGCGGTCGAAGGCTTTCGCGCCCGCTATGGCATCGAGGCGCCACGCCCGCCCGGCACGGAGGATCCGCGCGGTATGATCAACGTGCCGCGCGCGCCCGGCATCATCCCCGACGACGACCCGTGGATTCTGCTGGCCCGCTACTGGAGCGAGACCTACGGCGATCTGGGCCGCCGCCTGGCGCGGGCGATGGAATCCTCCACCGGCGGCGCCGGCAAGGTCGGTCCCGTGCCCGGCGGCATGCAATGGCCGGTCATGACCATGGGCAGCGGACAGTATCCCCCCTTCAACTTTGGCGCCGACGACGGCTTCAACCTGCTTTTCTATTACTACTACAACAGCTTCTGGCAGCCGCCGATGGCGCATCTCTGGTGGCTCGAGTGCGCCCGCATGGGCAACCGCGAACTGGAGCAGTGGATCATGTCCGACTGCTACCGGTTCGAATACGATTCGTACCACCGCAACAGCCTCTGGCTCATGTTCGCCGGCGGCGCGCAAGGCATCTCCTATTTCAATTACGACCACCGCAAACAAGGCGCCATGACCGCCCTGAAGGATTTTGGCGCGCGGTCGCGCCGCTACGGCCTGTTGCTCGAACAACTCCGTCCCGCGCCGAAGGACATCGCCCTGCTGGTGCCGTTCGAGGCGGTCACCTACCGGCTCGAAACCGCGCACGAGCTGGCCTATCCGTTCATGAACCTGTTGATGGCCAAGGCGGACGTCGAGCCGGTCAGCCCCGAGGAACTCGATGCCAACCGCATCCGCCGCTACCGGACGGTGATCCTCGCGCAGATTCGCTGGCTGCGCGCCGGCACGGTGCGCCTCCTGGAGGACTACATCGCCGGCGGCGGCCGGGTGCTGGTGGACGCGATCACCGCCGCGTCCATTTCCATCAAGGGCGCCACGCCCGTGGATTGGGAGCTGCGCAATTACGGCCAGCTAGAATCCATCGCAAAGGTGCGCTCGGAATTGGCCGCGATCGCGCCCCCCGCGGTGGATTGCGCCGATCCCCTGGTGGCCGTCCGCCGCGTCGGCATGACGGATGGAACGCCGGGCGCATGGCTGGCGCACAACTACACCCCCGCCGAATTCGCGCGCCTGAAGGCCGGCGCGGAATCCGCGCCGGACCAGGCGCGCGCCATCGAAGCGGAACTCGGCTATCGCCACGACGCGGTGACGACCACGCTGACGCGGCCCGACGACGGGCGCCTCGCGTTCGATGTCTTCGGCGGGCGGCTCCTGGACACGACGCGCACCGGGGGCGTGATGACGGTGACGCTCACGTTCCCGAAGTGGGAAGGCATGCTCGTGCTTTTCCCCGAACGCCTGCCGGCGCAAATCGAATTCACCGGCACGCCGGCCGAAACCCGGCCCGGCCTGCCCGTCGCGATCAATGTCCTCGTGCGCGACGCGAGCGGCGCGCCGGTGACGATGCCGGCCCCCCTGCAATTGGCCGTGCGCGACCCCCGGGGGCGCCTGAACCGCGAATACACGCGCCGGCTGCTCGCCCAGGATGGCGCCGTCTCCCATACCATCCGCTTCGCGGTCAACGACCCGCGCGGCCAATGGACGCTTGAGATGGAAGACCCGCTCACGGGCAGCCGGGCCAAACATGTCCTGATCCTCAACTGAAACCCGACCAAACCGAGTCCGCCCCCCACCCCGCATGAAATCACACGCCCCCTTCGATCCGGCCGGGATGGCCGCCCGCAAAGCGGCCTACACCGCGTATGCCCGCCAGCAGGCGGCCGCCGTCTTCCGACCCGACGGCGCCTACCAGCCCGACACGGAAAACGATCCGCGTATTGTCTACTGGCTGTATCCGCTGCTGGTCTCGGCGCCGGACCCCGCCGTGCGCGACCTCGCCAACACGGCCTACGCGGCCGGCACGCACTGGGACGCGTTCAGCGTGTTCTGCACCTCGGCCATCGCCGTCAACCTGGCGCGCGAGCGCGCCCACATGCGGTCCGACCTGGTCGCGCGGTCCGAAGAGCATCTCGCCCGGTTCGGAATGGCCGGCGGCGGCCGGCAGCCCTGCGCCGGCTGCAACGATTACATGTTCCACGGCTACAACGACAACATGCCCGCCATGGCGGCGCGCACGCTGATCCTGGCCGGCGACCTGCTCGACCGGCCGGATCACACCGATCGCGGCTTGTTCGGCCTCGAAAGCCTGTGCGCGCATTTCGAGCGGCGCGGCTTGCTCTCCGAATACACCAGCCCCACCTACACCCCGATCACCCTCACGGCGCTGATGGATATCGCCGAATGCACGCACAACCGTGACGCGCGCGAAATGGCGCTGGCGTGCGCCCAACGCGTCTGGCTGGACCTCATGGGGCATTGGCACTGGGAGATCGGCGCGTGCGGCGGCGCCCAATCCCGCGCGTACCAGACGGACGCCACCGAGACGGCCTCCAACCTCAACGCGCTGATGTGGTACCTGACCGGCCACCGGCTTTGCCTCGACCCGATCGAGGTCCTGCGCGATCCGGCCTACGACGGGCCGCTGCACCACAACCGCAACCGCGCGTTCAACCTCGCCGGCTGGGGCGAAATGTTCTCCCCCGACTATGCCCTGCTCCCCGCCGCCGCCCGGGCGTGGGCCGCGGCCCCCCGGTCGTATCCCTACGAATTCCACGCGACCTCGGATCACGGCCAGTCGGGATTGCTGGGCGGAACCACCGAGGTCCTGACGCGGGCGTTCCATCAACCCCTGTACTGCCTGGGCACCGCGTCGCACACCTGGTTCGCCCATTCGGGCCATCAACTGGCCCTGCACGGCGCGGCGGCCGTCACCCGCCAACCGCAATCCTGGCGCGACCGCGTCGCGTTCTGGCACCGCACGCAACAGACCGATGCGGAGGTGGGCGACTACATCAATGACGAGGCGAAATATCACACGCTGCAGCGGCGCGGGTCCGCGCTCGTCCTGGGAACGCTGGGCACCTTCCGGCACGGCAAGCAGATGGATGCGCTTTGGTTCAACGTCATTTTCAGCAGCTACCTGCGCCCGCCGGACGAGCATCTCGCCGAGGGGCCCTGGCATTTCCTCCGCTGGGGCGCGGTCTACATCGGCGTGCGGATGGCCGGCAGGGTCGGCGCGCACCCCCGCCCCGTCGTCAGCTCGGTCAGCGAGGGACACCTGCGGATCGGCATGCGCCTCATTGAAACGCCCACCGAAATCACGCCCGAATTCCGCGAGTGGTGCGACTTCGGCTACGTCCTGGAAATCGCCTCGGAGGACGAATGCGGCTCGTTCGCGGCATTCCGCGAACAATGCGCCGCCTGCGCGTGGGAGTTCCACCACGGCTTCTATCGCTCGAGCCGGTACGGCGGGCGTCACGGCGAACTGGAAATCGTGGATTCGGTCGCCACCTATTCCTGCCGCTACATGGCGATTGACGGCGCGGTCGAATCGCGCGTCCATCTCGCCGCGACCGGACTCGACCCGCGGTTAACGCGCCTGTTCGAGGACGGGCGGCGCGTCCGGGTCCGCCGTTTGTATTACGATCCCGCCTGGCTCGGTTCGCCGTTCAATGAAGGCGGGGGCCACACCCTGGCGTCCGACGTCGGGGGGGACGCCGCCCGCCATCCGGGACGAATCCCGGCGCCTCCCGCCGGGCCGCAAGGCATTCGATAATCATCCGGTCGGCGCGGCCGAAGGCGAACGCATCCAATTCGCCGACCGCGGCCCAGCGCCAGGCCGCGCAGTGAATGGCGCGGGGGCGGCCCCGCTTGATCCGCGCCCAGTGCGCGTGCAGGTCCATGGTGAAGTGGCTGAATGCGTGGGCCACCGTGACCAGGTGCGCGCCGACTTCGATCTCCACGCCCAACTCCTCCCGGATCTCCCGCGCGATGCACCCCGCGATCGTTTCGCCGGCCTCCCGCTTGCCGCCCGGAAACTCCCAGAGCCCGCCGAGCATCGCGTCCTCCTTGCGCCGGGCGATGAGCAGGCGGCCGCGCCGGTCAACGATGACCGCCGCACCGACGTGCTTGTGCGGGACGCGCGCCTTGCGGCGCACGACGGGATATCGCGCCGGATCGCCCGCCGCGCGCGCGGCGCACCATCGCCGCACCGGGCAAGCGGGACAAACCGGATTCCGCGGGGCGCACAGGGTCGCGCCCAGTTCCATCAGGGCTTCGTTGAACAACGCCGCCCGGCCGCGCGGCAGCAGTTCGTCAGCGAGTTGCTGGAAGCGCCGGCGCGTCGCCGGGCGCGCGGCGTCGTCGCCGACGGCGAACAGGCGGGCGAGCACGCGCGCGACATTCCCGTCAACCACCGCGTCATCGAGGCCGAACTCGAGGCTGCCGACGGCCGCGGCGGTGTAGGGTCCGATCCCGGGCAGCCGGCGCA
>CAYMCD010000093.1:0-12433 GCA_964388845.1 uncultured Verrucomicrobiota bacterium | reverse complement strand
GATGGTCGAGCACGCGCATCGCGGGCGTGAAGCGGGCGGCCTCGGCGCGCCAGTTGTAGAGCAGCGATTTCGGCAGCACGACGAGCGAGGGGCCGGCGCCGGCCCCTCGCCGCGCCTCCAGCAGGGCGAGCACCTGCACGGTTTTGCCGAGGCCCATGTCGTCCGCGAGGCATCCGCCGAATTGATGGGCGCGCAGGAACTCCAGCCAGCCGAGCCCGTCCCGCTGATAGTCGCGCAGCGTGCCCTGGAAGGTCGCGGGCGGGTCGGCGGGTGCGATCGAATGAAATGCCTTCACTTGTTCGCGGGCCGCCGCGAATTGTTCATCCACGTTGACGCCGGGTTGCTCGGCGAGCAGGACATCGAGCAGGGCGGCTTGTGAACGATGGAAGCGCAGCGCGCCGTCCTCCTCCTTCGCGAACGCGGCCAGGGCGGCGAGGCGGCGTTTCCAATCCTCGGGAATGACCGCCATGCTGCCGTCCGCGAGCACGACCGTCTCCGTCCGCTCGCGTACCGCGCGCAGCAGGTCGGGCATGGCTATCGCGACGCCATCGAAATCAGCCTTCGCGGCGAGATCGAACCAGTCCACGCCGGACGAGACGGAGAGGGTGAACTGGCCCGCATTGCGGAATTTCTTCCCCTTGAAGGTCACGCGCCAGCCGCCCGCGGCGAGCGGGCGCAGGGCGCGCGGAAGATGTTTGACGGGCAGGGCGTGCTCGAACCCTTCGCCGCCGCTTTGGTAGCGGACGGGCCGAAAGCCGGTATTCTCGAGAACAGACAAGCAGGCGCGTTCGCCGGCCTCGTCGCGCAGCCGGTACGCGCGGGACCCCGCCAGGCGATAGCCGCGCGCGGGATCCCGCGCCTCAAAACGCCTGCCCTCGTAATCGAAGCTGGGCCGCGCCACCAGCATATCGGGCTGGTAGCGGTCGTCGCGCAGGACGAGTTCCGGCACGAACGGCGCCACGGTTTCCGTGCAGGCGAGCGCGTCCGGCAGTTCGAGCGGCGGCCGCGCGGGCGAGGTCACCACCGCATCCAGGAAGTCCTCCACATCGGCTTCGGGAATCGGGATGGTTTTCGGACCGCGCAGCGCCACCGCCCACTGGAACGCCTTACTGAAATCAGCGCGCGCGACCTTGTTGTCGGCGATAAGCCAGCCGGCCTGCGCGATCAAGTCGGGCGCGTGCATCGCCATCCGCTGTTCGCCGCGACGGAATTCTCCGCGCAGGCGGTAAGCGCGCTTAACCGCCGCGGCGACCACGGCGTGAAACACCCACGGTTCCCCTTCGTCCAGGGTGAGGAACGGCCCGGCGGACGGATCGGCCAGATTCGGCGTGAACCGGCCCGACCTGCACAACATCGGCAGGGCATGCGCCCAATGCAGTTCGTCGAGGCGGAAGACGCTCTCGTAGGGGGCGTAGTCGGGTCGGGCCGCGCCGCGCAGGCTCAACATGATTTCGCGGTCCCGCGGATCGGCCAGGCGCGCGATGTCATCGCGTTTCGCGTTAAAGGCCCGGGGTTTTCCCCACTCGCCCATCGCCCGCCGCTGGGTGGACAGCACGTGCAGTTCAGCCACGCCGGACTGTTTCCACGCCGGGATGGAGAGCGCATAATACAGGCGCTGTTCGCGCGCCGGTTCGGAGGACGGTTCCGTCCGCAGTGCGCGGCCCGCCTGGTCCAGCATATGCCGCCAGGCCGGCGGGGGCGTCCGCTGTTCGCGCGGGGCGCGCGGCAGGGGCGAGAGCAAGCGAATGGCCTCCGCCGGTTCCGCCGCGACCGGTTCCTCCGTTTCGCCGGGCCAGAAGGGAACCAGCCGCGCGATTTCGTGCCCGCCGGGTGGCGGCAGCAGTTTTTGTCGCAGCGCTTCCTCTATGGTCGCCCAGATATGCTTGCAGATGGCGCCGGACTCGAAATAGGGGCAGGTGCAGTGCCCGCGCAGATGCCGGCCCTTCCAACTCAGCGCGACGCGATAGGTGGCGGTTCCCCGGACGCAGGCCAGAATTTCGGTTTTCGAGTGCTCGTCGAGCTTCACCCGGCCCAGCCGCTGGTAGCCTTCACCTTTCCGAGTGACCGAAACGGGAAGGAATCGGGCTAGTTTGTCGCGGAGCGCGGGCTCGCCGTCGGCGTGCGGCCGGTGGTGGAATCGGTAGCCCTTCACAGCCGGCGGTTTTTCGCGCGCGATTCGGCCGCCATGCGGCGTTTGAAAGCGGCGAGTTTGGCGGCCAGTCTCGCGTCGAACGCGGCGAGGATCGAGACGGCGAGCAGGCCGGCATTGCGGCCGTTGCCGATGGATACCGTGGCGACGGGCACGCCGGCGGGCATCTGGGCGATGGAGAGCAGCGAGTCGAGTCCCTTGAGCGCCTTGGATTCGATCGGGACGCCGATGACGGGCAGCGTCGTGTGGCTCGCCGTCATGCCGGGCAGGTGCGCCGCGCCGCCCGCGCCGGCGATGATGACCTTCAAGCCGCGCTTCGCCGCGGCCTTCGCGTAGCGCGCCATGTCGTCCGGGGTGCGGTGCGCGGACACGACCTTGAGCTCGTGGGCCACGCCGAACTCGCGCAGCGCCCCGGCGGCCTTCTCCATCGTCGGGAGGTCCGAGTCGCTGCCCATGATTATGCCGACGAGGGGTTTGTTCATGTTCATAGTGACCGGTGATCGTTGCCCGGTAATCAGTAGCCGGTGGCCGGTGGCCGGACAAGCGTTAAGGTTGCGGGACCCCGATTCGTGAAACCCGCCGCGGGCGTCGCGCCCGGCGCGAGTGGGGCCCAATAATTTGTTGAGCCTTTTCCCCGGCGGGCCTACCATCGCTCTCGTCAGGATGGGGGGTGAGCCATGAGACCGGCGATGAACATTGGAGCGGCGCGGCCGCTCGTCGCGGCGTGCTTGTTCTGGATCCTGCCCGTGGGGGCCCAGGCGTGGACGCCGGAGTTGGTCGAGGCGTTCACGGCGGTGGCCGAAAACAGGGCCACGCCGCAGCAGCGCGCGCTCGCGTTCGCGAACAACCAGACCCTCAACATGATGGCGGAGCAGGGGCGCATCGCGCCCTCCGTCTATCGCGGCGCGCAGAATGCGTTCACGCAGCAGTCGCAGCAGTTCATCCGGGACGCGGCGCGGGACGCGGGCATGGATTCGAAGATTCAGACGCCGGACCCCAGCAAGCCGCCGGATCCCAAGCCGGGCACGGATGTGGATGGCCACGCGCTGCGCCGTCCGGGCGCCACGGAGCCCCTGACGGCGCGCGACCTGGCCAATTCGCGGGATGCCTTCAACAGTCGGGTCAACACGTATCTGCGCGACAACAACGTGGCGCCGCTGGAAAATCCGTCGCGGCAGTTGACGGTGGACATCATGCCCGCGGACGCGATTTCGCCCGCGGAGTTCCAGCGCACCGCGGAGTTCATCAACCGCGAGGGCGGCACCATGTATCGCGACCCCGTCGCCGCCGGCGTCGAGGCGTATTCGCGCGGGGACCATGCCACCGCGCAGCGCCTGCTCGGGCACGACGGGGCGCCGACGCTGGCGGACGAGGCGCGTTATGTCTCGGAGCAACAGCGCCAGATCCGCGCGCACGATCATACCGGGCACCTCACCGAACAGATCAGCCAGTCGCGCGGCGCCGAACCGGGAAGCCCGGCGGCCATCGAAGCGCAGAACGCCGCCGGCCAGGTCCAGTTGGAGGCCGAGCAGACCGGCAAGTACGAGCGGCGCGTGAACACAACCACCGAGCGCGTCGCGGGGCAGCACGGCGTGCCGGCGGCGACGCCCGAGTCCTCCGTCGGCCAGGCCGCGCAGGACCTCGTGGCCTCGCAGCGCGGCCCGGATTCCCGCGTGGCTGCGGGCGTTGTGGACAGCCTGCGCGAGAACACGACGCTTCGGAACACGGAGGGATTCGTGGAGACCGTGGCGCGCGCGGGCGAGGCGAATCCCGCGCTACAGGGCGACGCCTCCGCCGCGATCGCGGAATCCACGCGCAATCTGACCCCGGCGCAGCGCGGCCAGGTCATCGAGAATATCCGCGCCAACCCCGAACTCGGCGGACCGGAGGCCGCCGCGCGCGCAGCCGAGGCCATGCGCAACAACGCCACGCCGGACGGGCCGGACACCTTGAACTCGCGGAACCTGCAGAATCCGGCCGCCGACGGCACGCCCCCCGCCGCCACGGGCGAGGGCGGCGTGTTGGGCCGCGTTGGCGCGGCGGATGCCGCGGTGGGCGAGGTCCTGGGGGTCGGGGAACTGGCGGCGGACGCCTCCATCGCGCGGCGCGGTCTGAACACGGCGGTCGGCGCGGGCGGCGCGGTGGTGGGCGGCGCGCTCTTGGCGTCGGAGCTCGGACGGAACGCCGGCGAGTACGTCGAGGGCATCGAGCGCGCGATGGACGAAAACACCACGGATGCGGAGGCCGAGGAGGCCTTTGACCAGGCCGAGCGGGCCGCCGAGGGCACCGCCTTGATCGGGGCCCTGGGCGCGGCGGCGGAGGCGTCGCCCGTCGTCGTGGGCGGCGCGCTGGTCGGCGCCGGCTCGTACATGGGCACACGCCATGTCCTCGAAAGCACCGAGACCGGCCGCGCGAGGGACGAGGGCGCGCGCGACCTGATGGCCGGCTCGATGCGGATGGGGGAGGCGCTGGGCGACGCCGCGCGGGGCGCGGTGGGGATGGAGACCGCTTCGGAGATTGACCGCAACCAGCTGCTGGACCGCCAGCGCGCCATGCTGGATTCCATCCGGCGGGGCGACGTCACGGTGCGCGACGGCTATACCGTCCAGGATGTCATCAATGGGATGCGCGACAACACCTCGTCCACCTACCAGCGGGACCTCAACGATATGATCCTGCGCAACACGCCGGATCAACGCGCGGCCCAGGATACCTTGAACGATTTGTCGAGTGGATTGGATCCCAACAGCGCCGATGCGCAGATGCTTGATCGCATCCGCCGGGATCTCAACAGCACCGATCCGGCGCTGCGTGATTTTGCCCGTGGCGCGCTCAACGATCTGCTCACGCAGCGGGGGGGGGCGAATGCCGGCGCATCGGGCGACGGAGCCGCGGCCGGCGGCGGCGACGCGGCGGCGGACGGCAACCAGGCCGCGGGAACGGGCGTTGCCGTGGGCGGCCCCGGGGGCGCCGCCGGTGACGATCGGAATGACGCGAACCGCCGGCAGCAGGTGGATCAGTTGCGCGACGCCCTGAATGATCCCTCCTTGTCCGACGAGGAACGCGATGTCATCACAACGCTCATCAACGAGAGCGATCGCACTGGATTGACGCCCGGCCAGATCATCGCGGCGTCCGGTGCGGCGCAGGACAATCCCGGGGGCGCCGGCGCGGCGGGTGGGGGCGGGGCCCCGGATGACGGCAACGCGGACGGCGCGGACGGCATGGACGGGGACGGCCCATACGACCCTGGCGACGATTTGGGCGACACGGTGACCGGGGACACGATCCTGATTGCCGACGCGTCGGATCTGCAGCGCCACGGATGGGACAGCGATCCGACGCGCGCCGGTTCGCGCGGCGCCTCCGGCGGCGATGACGGCGGGGCGCCGATCGCCGGGGACGCGGTCGGCGCGGACATCGTGGGCGACGAAGCGGACGCCCGCGACATCCACACCTTTACGCCGGGCGACCATGCGGGGCGCGCGCAGTCATCGAGCGGGACGGGTCCCGTGGAGGACCCGCTGGGCCGCTTGTCGGATACCATCGGCCAGGTGGCGGACACCGTGCGCGCCGCGAACGAGGGCGTGGACGCCGTATCGCGCGTGGATGACGCGATTGACCGGTTCGGCAAGCCGCCGCGTCGTCCGCCGCACGGCGGACCGGCGGGTGTGGGTGTCGGCCCCGTCGCGGGGCTTGGGCCGGGCGCCGGCGGTGGGAGCGGCGGCGGAGGAAATGGCGCAGGATCGAACGGCGGTGGTGGCAACGGCAAGCCGCCCGGCGGCGGGGGATCGGGTGACGGGAGCGGGGGTTCGGACGGCACCGGCGCCGGCGCGGGTGGCGGCGATACGGTTGTCATCACGCAATCGGGCACGGCGCAACCGGGCGCGGGCGGCGCCGGCGCGCCGGGGACGCCCAGCGGCGCGGGTGGCGCCTCCGGCGCAAGCGGGTCGGGCGGCTACTCGGCCGCGCCTCAGGACCGGGTGATTGACGGCACCAGCGCGCTGGCGGGTCGTCTGGTGACCGGCGTGAAGGTGACGTTGAGCTACACGGCCTATACCATTCCTGACGAGTTCCAGATCATATATGGCGGCAGCGTGTTGGCGAGCAGCGGAAACACCAGCGGATCCAGCACCCTGACCGGATCGGGGATCGGAAATTCGCCCGTGGTCACGATCCGCGTCATCACCCGCGAGACCAGCACCAGTTGGAAGTGGGACGCGCAGGTGGAGTATAGCGTGCAATGAACAGGATTCAGATTTTCATGCCCCGCCGCATCGGCCGGCTGTTCGCCATGCTTGTCCTCGGCGTCGCCGCCGCGCGGGCGGAGCAGCCCCGGGTGGCCGTTGTGTTCGAGGAGCAGGTGCGCGGCGTGTTCGGGATGTCGGGCGCGTGGATGGATCCGGGGCGCGGCGAGGAGGCGGTGATCGAGGCGCTGCGGTCCGCGGGCTACCGGGTGGTGGATGCCCAGACCGTGCGCGCGAACCTGCTGCGCGAGCAGGCGGTCCAGGTCCTTGCCGGCGACCAGAAGGCCGCCGTGGCGGCGGGCAGCCGCTTGCAGGCGCCCTGGGTTGTCATCGGGAAGGGCTATGCCAAATCGGCGGGCCAGGTGGTCGGCTCGTCCATGAAATCCATTCAGGGCAGCGTGCAACTGTCTCTGGTGGACGCGGCCAGCGGCGACGTGCTGGCCGCCGTGACGGGCGCCGCGGCCAAGCCGCATGTGGACGAGGTCACCGGCGGCGGCGAAGCCCTCGCGGCGGCGGCGACGGATGCGGCGGCCAAGCTGCTCGATCGCATGAGCCGGGGCCTCGCCCCCGGGGCGGCGGCCGTCCCGTCGGTAAAGGTCACCATTTCGGGGCTCAAATCCTACCGCCACTACATATTCATCAAGGAATGGCTGGAAAAAAATGCGGCGGGCGCGCGGTCGGTCCGCGAGGAAACGTACACGGCGGGCAACGCGGACCTGGTGGTCGAGACGGGGCTGAAGGGGCCGGAGCTGGCGAAGAAAATCGCGCTGGCGCCGTTCGAGGGGTTTGCCGTGAATCCCATTGACGTGCGCGAGCAATCGGTGGCGCTCAAGGTGATCCTCCGTGAATAGGATCGTCCTCCTCGCGCTGTTGCTGCCGGCGGCCGCGGCGCCGCTGCGCGCGGCCCCGGCGCTGGAATACCGCGAGGCGCAGGAACAGGTGATCGTTGATCGCCAGGTGTATTCATACCGCGCCGACCAGCGCGGATTTGTCGCGGCCAGCGGGGATTGGGTCGGCTGGGACGAGCAGGCCGGCAACTGGCTGCTGCGCCGCCGCGACGGCGGGTGGTCGCGTTTCGGAGAGGACGGGCGTCTGCTCCAGTCCTCCGCGCCGCACCGGCAGCCGGCCCCGCAGGGCTACAACCCCGCGACGGATATCGGCGACACGCCCGCCGACGCGAAGATGGACCCGGCGCCGGCGTGGGACTACCTCAAGGAGCAGCAGACCGTGCTGGACGCGCGAAGCGCGGCTGCCGCGGGCGACGACGGCGGAGGCGCGGTCGAGGCGGGCGCGCTCGGCGGCGACCAGGTGGCGCGCGAGAAGAAGATGCGCGAGAACTGGGCCCAGACCCCGGGGGCGCACGCGTCCGACCCCGAGGCGGCCATGGAGACCGGCGCCGTCGAAGATCCGGTCAAGAAATTGATGGACACCGTGCGTCAGGCGCGTGACGCGGTGGATGGCGTGGCCGATACGATCTCCGAGGTTGACGCGTTGCGGCAGCAACTGGAAGACCCGGACGGCTACGTGGACAGCGCCCGGTCGCGCCCGCGCCGCAGCGGTTCGGGCGATTCCGCGACCGGCACAACCGACGATGTTTCGGGCGCGGCGGTCCCGTCCGGAATGCCGCCCCCCGCCGGGTCCAATGCCGGCACGGCGCCGGGTATGGCCACCGGTCGGGCCTGGTCCCCCGCGGCGCCCCCGATGCAGGAATCGCCGCGCGGCGAAATGGTCCCGTCGGGCGCGCCGCAGGTGATGACCCGCAAGGACGATTTTCCAATCCCGCAAGTGTTCAGCGACTCGTTTGACGGGGCGCGCACGCCTCATCCCTCCCAGGCCGATACCTTCTCCCGGAAACGTCCGCTGCCGACGGCCGTGGAGCATGTGCCCCTCGAAAAAACCGTTCCCTTGAAGCCGGTCCAATATGAATGAGATGCGATGTCCATGCGCGACGGGAGTGCAACCATGAGAAACCGCACGATCGGGATGGCCTGCGGAGGCGGCCTGCTGCTCTTGCTCGCGGCGGGCTGCGCCGGCCCGCGCTATGGCGAACCGAAACGGCTGGAGGCGCTGGCGGGCGACCTCAAGAAGCGTATCGCGGTCGTTGATTTCATAGACAAGACCGACTACGGGAAAGGCCGACTCGGCATCGCGGCCACGGATATCCTGGAAGGCGAACTCCAGCGCTCCGGCAAGTTCACCATGGTCAGCCATTCGGGCATGGATGAAGTCCTGAACCTGCAGGCCCTCGGGCAGTCCGGCGCGATGGACGCCTCCACGGTCGTGCAGGCCGGGCGTCTCGTCGGCGCGAATGCGATCATCAACGGGTCCGTGTCCGAATTCGGCATCAAGAAGAGCGGGTTCAGCGTGCCCGGACTCGTCGGCACCAAGGGGCTGGCGGCGCGGGCCGTCGTTGACCTCCACCTCATTGACGGGACGACCGGCGTCATTCTGATGAGCGAAACCGCGGAGGGCAGCGCGGAGACGAGCGCGACGAAGATTCTCAACATCGGCGGAGAGGGGACCTACGACGAGACGCTCGCCGGAAAGGCTCTCCGGGCCGCCGTGACGTCGCTGGTGCAGAAGATTACGTCGAAGCTCGCGGAGGTTCCGTGGGAGGGCTTCATCCTGAGCGCGGAAGGCCAGGGCGCGTTCATCACCGGCGGCGAGGATGTCGGGCTTCGGCCCGGGATGCGTTTTGAGATTCGAACCGCGTCCAAGCAGGTGACGGCCCCCAACGGGAAGACCTATGCGCTGCCCGGCCAGGCCAAGGGCAAATTGCGGGTCACCGACGTCCTGCCGGACATCTCGCAGGGACTCATCGAGCAGGGCCAGGCGGCGAAGGACGATCTGGTTCGTTTCACGCGTTAATTGCAAACAGGGAGGACGTATGAAGCATCTGAACCGTGCCGCGCCGTGGCGCGCGGGCGTTGTGGCGGTGGCGGCGCTGTGCGCCGCTTCGTGCGCGACAAAAATTGAAATGCGGCCCGAGGGGACGCGCCTGGGCTCGGGTGTCAACCCGGACACGGGCGCCCTCCTGGATGCGCGCACCCGCTTCCGCGTTTCGGACGCGGAGGCCGTGGCGTGGATCGAGTTCAAGAACGCCTTTGGGCGGCACACCGCGCGCTTCCAATGGTTTAACGACGACGGCGAGCTGGTGCTCGATTCCGGCCCCGTTCCCGTCACGAGCGACGACAAGCTCTACGCCTGGCGGCGGGTCTGGTCATCGCTGCCGATCCGCGGCGCCCCGGCGCAACTCATGCCGGGCGACTGGCGCGTGCTCGTCTATTTCGACGACAAGAAGATCGAAACCCTGAAATTCAACATCCGCCAATACTAGAGGATATCCATGCGCACACTTCTTCGCACCCTGTCCGTGCTGCTCACGGGCGCGCTGGCCGCGCCGGCCGCGACGCGCATCGAACAAAACGAACCGCCGCAGATCGCCCATTTCCCCACCATCACCGCGTTCCGCGGCCAGCCGGTTCCCGTCTATGCGCAGGTGACGGACCGGACGGGGCGGATCAAGACGGTGTCGCTCTTCTATGCGCTATCCGAGCAGCAGGCGCCCATCGAAGTGCGGATGAAGCGGGTGGGCGGCGACCGGTACAGCGGTCTGATCCCGGCCAACTTCTTCGCGGCGGCCTCGAAGGTCTGGTATTTCATCGAGGCGCGCGATTCGTTCGACGACAAGGCCGAGACCACCTGGTTCCCCGTGGCGATCAAGGATCCGGACACGGAACCCACGCAGTCGGAGAACGCGCCGGCGGAGAACGCCACCCGGACCGCGGGAACGAAATCCGGGGCCGCCCGGACGGCCGACGCCGGCACCGCCGGCAGCGCGGGACCGTCCGGCCAGGCTTTTCCGCAGGGCGCCGTGGCCACCTCGACGGCGGGCGGCGGCGGCATCGGTGTCGGCACCGTCGTCGGCGGTGTCCTGATCGCGGGCGGCATCGGCGCGGCGGTTTCGAGCGGCGGCGGAGACGACGGAGGGGGCGGCGGCGGAGGGGGCTTCGATCCGGGCAGCGCGGTGATTGTCAACGCCAGCGGCGCCGCGTCCGGGGGCTTCGCCGGCGGCCCGCAGGACGAAGCGGTGGATGGATCGGGCGCGGTTGCCGGCAAGTCGGTGACCGGGGTCCGATGCACCCTGGACTACCAGGCGTTCAGCATCGCCGACCGGTTCCAGATTCTCTACCAGGGCGGCGTCATCGCGGACAGCGGCCTGGTCAGCGGCAGCGGCAGCATCCAGGGAACCGCCGGCGGCGGTTCGGCGCAGGTGGTCATCCGTGTGCTAACCCCGAGCGGCGGCACCGCTTGGAACTGGTCCGCCACATTGGAGATCTCGGCCCGGTAGGCCGACGATTCGACCGCCTCTTGCTCCGGCCGCCGCGCGCACCCCGTTGCGAAGCGCCGCGCGGCTATCCGAACCGCAGGTGGGCCGCGGCTTCCTGCGCGACGGCGAGGGCCTCTTCGGGGGTGGCGCCGAGGGCCGTGACGTGGCCGAGTTTGCGGCCCTTCACACTGCGGTCCTTGCCATAGAGGTGGATGTGCGCGCCGGTCACGGCGAGGGCGGCGTCAAGTCCCGACGGCATGGGCGGGCCGTCCCCCGCGCCGAGCAGGTTGACCATGGCGGCGGCGGGTGCGCGCAGGGCGGGGTCGCCAAGCGGCCAGCCCAGCACGGCGCGGATGTGGTTTTCGAATTGCGAGCAGTGGCACGCCTCGATCGTGTAGTGTCCGGAGTTGTGGACGCGCGGGGCCAGCTCGTTCACGAGGATGCGGCCATCCGGCATCAGGAACATTTCGACGCCGACACTGCCGACCGCGCCGATGGCTTCGACCGCGCGCCGCCCGATCTCCGCGGCGGCCGAGGCCTGCTCGTGGGTCAGGCGCGCCGGCGCGGTGACCGTGTGGCAGATGTGGTCGCGTTGGACGGTGTCCACGACGGGATAGACGGCGATGGTGGAAGACTCCCGCGTTCGTCCCCCGCGACCTCGCGTCGCGGGAGCGAAGGTTTCGCGGCCATGCGGCAGCGGGTCCAACGTGGGCTCCGGCGGGATCCGGCCCCGCATGGCTGCGCCGGGACAAGCAAGCCCGCCGGGGGCCGTTTGCGGTTCGGAGTTTTCCCTCGTGACCATGACGGCGAGTTCGCGGGTGAAGGGGCAGAATTGCTCGACATAAAGCGCGTGTGCCCCGCCGTCGAGCCGCGCCCACGCGCCGGCGACATCAGCCGCGCCGCGGACCGTCGCGTTGCCCTTGCCGTCGTATCCGAGTTTCCGGCGCTTCAGAACCAGCGGCCAGCCGAGTTCGGCGGCGGCGTCAATCACCTCGTCGGGACCTTCCACGGCGCGGAACGCGGCGGTGGGCAGGCCCGCGTCCGCCAGGGTTTGTTTCTGGAGCGCCTTGTCCTGGACAAGGGCGAGGCAGGCGGCGGAGGGGAACAGGCGGTGTCCGGCCGCCTCGAGTGCGGCCAGGGCATCGGCCTCGATGAACTCGTTTTCCAGCGTGACGACGTCGCAGCCGCGCGCGAAGTCGCAGAGCCTGTCGGGGTCGTTCCAGTTGCCGGTCCGGACGGGGCAGGGGGTGATCGCCGAGTTCAGGTCCCCGTGATGGAGCACGTGCACCCGCGCGCCCAACTGGGCGGCCGACTGGGCCAGCATCTTCGCCAGCTGGCCGCCGCCCAGGATGCCCACGACGGGGAGCGAACGGGTGGAGTGCATGGGCGCATGATGGCGGCGGCGCGCTCCGGGTCAATGGCGAACATTGCAACCGGCGCCGAAACGGCCCGGCGCGAAATTTTTTCTCTTTGCCTGTTGACACGGGGAATCGCTTCCGGCATACATCGCCGGATAAGCGTTTACACGGACGAAAGTTGCGTGTGAACGTTTAGCTGAACAGCGAACAAGGTCACCGCAACTCCATCTCGCATTCCGCAATTTGCGCATGGAGATGGGTTGTATTGTCCTTTTTCCGTTTGGCCGGGCCGCTGCCCACGTAGCTCAGTCGGTAGAGCACGTCCTTGGTAAGGACGAGGTCGGCCGTT
>CAYMCD010000092.1:0-12475 GCA_964388845.1 uncultured Verrucomicrobiota bacterium | reverse complement strand
CTAAGCGCGACGGGTCGTCGCGGCTCCAACATATAATCCCTGGACATGGAGACCCTGCCCAACCTGGAGAATTGAACCCGATATTTCCGGCGCGCGGTATGATACCAAACGCCAATAGCAGCCGGTATGTGTGGGCGGGGCGCGGCGTCCGCGGAATCACGGCTGCCAGAGATAGAGGAAACGCGGGCGCATCTGGGCGCGCCACGACGAGGGCTGGATCGGGCTCCGGACGGACATCAACCAGTTCCAGAAATCAACCGGCTGCTCGTAGCGGATCACCTTCACCGTGTCCACGTCCAGCAACTCGGCGACCCGCGCCAGCGCGTCGTCCCAGAACCCGATCTCGTCCACCAGCTTCAGCCGCTCGGCCTGCGGGCCCACGAAGAGGCGGCCGTCCGCCAGCGCGCGAAGTTCGGCCGCGGGGATGTTCGGCCGGGACGCCTGCACGATGCCGAGGAAATGCTCGTACATCGCGTCTATCATGTCCTGCAGCAGCTTGCGTTGCGCGGGATCCACATCGGTGAACGGATTGAGCAGATCCTTGTTCGCGCCGGACTTGATGGTGACGTCCGTGACGCCGATCTTCTCGCTCAGCCCCTTGATGTTCAGCGACTGCATAATCACGCCGATCGAGCCGAGCACCGTGGTCGGCTGGGCGATGAGCCAGTCTCCGGCCATTGCCACGTAGTAGCCGCCCGACGCCGCGAGATCCCGCATGAACACGACCACCACGCGCCCTTCCGAGCTGTCGCGGAACCTCCTCAGCGCGCGGTAGATTTCGTCGCTCGCGGTGATGCCGCCGCCCGGCGAGTCCACTTCGAGGAGGATGCCCTTGACCTCGTCGTCGGCCTGCGCCGCGCGGATCTGGGCCAGCGCCGCATCCACCATGTTGACCGGCGTCGAAAAAAGGCCGTCCTCCACGTCGCGCAGGATGACGCCCTCGACGAAGATCCGGGCCACCTTCACGGTGCCCTCGCCCCACGACCAGACCTCGGTGAGGTCGGGGAATTCGTCCACCCCGTGGTCATGGTCCGAGGCGCGGGACGCGATCCGCTCGCGGACCGCGCCGCTCAACGCCGCGTTCAAGAACAGGCTCCCGATCAGCAGGATGCCGAAGAGGGCCAGCAGCACCCAGAGCGCCGTATGCCGGCGGTGCGGGGGCGCGGCGCGGGGAAGCGGGGGAGGCCGGGCATTCATGCGGGCATAGTCAAAGGAACGCCCGCGCTTTTCAAGATCGCAATCGGCGGGCCGCGCCGGGGCGCCGGGACCCTTCAGCCCGCGCGGGTCGCGACGGCCGAGAAGGGCGGCAGCGCGCCGCCCTTCAGGGCGCCGAACAGCGCGGTTCCGTCCAGGCGGCGGGCCTGGCGGAGCCGCCGCTCGTGCGGGCCCATGTTGACCGCGCAGCGAATCGTGTCGTTGCCGAAGGACCGCTCAAAGGCCACGACCGATCGCTGGCTGGGCTGGCAATCCTCGCCCGCGTCCACCAGCCTGAACCCGCCGTGCGTGAGCGGCTTGTGGGCGCGCCGGAGGCGGATCAGCGACTGGAACAGCGCGTAGATGGCCCCGCGCTCCTTCGGATCGCGCGCGAAGGAGTTGCCCTCGAATTCCACCGATTCCTGCTCGCGCACGTGGTCCGGGCACTGGATGCGGCGGCGTTTGCCGATGGGGTTCATCCGGTCGTGGATCGGCGGGCGGTTGACCGCGCCGAATTCCTCGCCGGTCAGGATGAACGGCAGCGTGCGCGGCGCCATGAAGACGAGCATGTTGATCGCCTTCGCCGCCTCCGGTCCGAACAGGTAAAAGCCGCGCCCCTCGTCGTGGTTGTCGGAGTAGCGCGCGACAAAGGGCGCGCCGGCGCCGCGATACCGCTCCTCGTAATTCAGCAGCGCGCGCTCGAACGCGCCCGCGATGCCGCCGTGCAGGAACGCCTCGTAGCGGTCCTTGAAGTCGTGGTTTCCCGCGAGCCCGGCCGCCGGCACGAGGGCCGACCGCCCGTCCTCCGTGAGGCCGTAGAAGTTGGCGCAGACCTTGTAGAAATCGTCGTCGTACGCGGCGTTGATGCCGCGATCGAACAGGTCCACGTTGTTGCCGATGCCGTAGCATTCGGCGAGGAACAGCAGTTCGCGGTCGGGATGCCGCGCGCGCAGCGCGGGGATCGCCTCGTTCCAGAACGACTTGTCGTTGATGAAGTGCGCCATATCGAGGCGGAATCCGTCAATCCCGTCGCCCCCGCCGAGCAGGCCGAACCAGTATTCGTAAATTCCCGCCATTTCCCGGCGCAGCGCGGGCTGGGTATAGTCCAGCTTCGCGGTGTCGGACCAGTCGCAGTCGTGGAAGATCTCGCCGTTGTCGCGCTTCACGTAGAATTCCGGGTGCCGCGCCATCCACACGTGGTCGCGGCTGGTGTGATTCGGCGTGATGTCGAAGATCACCTTGAAGCCCATCGCGTGCGCCTTGCGGACCAGCGCCTTCATCTCGTCGAGGGTTCCGTACTCCGGCTCGATCGCCTTGAAGTCCCGGATCGAATACGGCGAGCCGATCCCCTTGCGGAAGGCCTGCCCAATCGGGTAGGGCGGCATGAAGTAGAGGACGTTCGCGCCGAGCCGCTTGATGACCGCGAGGTTCTGGGCCACATAGGCGAGCGGCGAATCGGCGAGCGGCTTTTCCCGGGCCGCCTCGATCGCGTTGCGCGGCTCCCGCGCCGCCAGCCCGCGGAGATTGATCTGGTAGATGACCGATGAGGCGATCCAGTGTTTCATAGCGGACACACGCTAGCCGTTTGGCGCGGTTCGGACAAGGCGGGATCGTCCGGGCCGCGGGGGCCGATGTCGAGACCGATTCCGAAGTTCCCCTTCGCGGAAATTCGCGTCAATTTGCGGGGTTCTTTGTACAGGGTCTATGTCGCGTCGGGCCGATCCGGTGGCCGGCGGAGTTGTTTCGCATCCCGGCGTTCGCCCTTCACGACCGACGATCGCTTGACGCTCCCGCGCGGCTTCGCTACGGTCCGCGCTCCATTGTGCAGTCGCTCCTTTCAGTCGGACCGATCGGCTCCGCACTTCTGGCGCCTGAGGGGCGATTTCGTTTGATTTCCAGCGCGGAGGGGGCGGACGGCCCGCCCGGAGGTATTCGATGAGCAAAGGAGCGATGGTACAGGGGCGCGCGCTGCTGGTTGACGGGAAGCCGTTTTTCCCGCGCGGCGCGGATTTTCACTATTTCCGTCTGCCCCGGAAGCGCTGGGACGCGCACTTGGAGCGGACCCGGCGCGCGGGCGTGAACACGATCACCGCCTGCATGTCCTGGCACCTGCACGAGCCGGAGGAAGGCCGCTTCGATTTCCGGGGCGAGACCCGGCCCGAGCGCGACCTCATCGGCTTCATGGACCTTGTGCACGCGCATGGATTCAAGCTGATCGTTCATCCGGGCCCCTTCATGAACTGCGAGTTCCGGAACGGCGGCGTGCCCACCTGGCTTTTCGAGAAATACCCCGAGACCCTCAGCCGCCGGGCGGACGGCGCCGTGGCGACCGGGCGTCCCATCCCCGCCGAGGGCGAACCGGTGTACCGGCGCTTCGCCCGGAACTGGTACGAGCACGTGGTGCCCCTCTTCGCCGAGCGCCAGGCGGATCGCGGGGGGCCCGTCATCCTGTTCCAGCCGGACAACGAACTGTCGGCGGCCTGGAGCTATGGCCTGCTCAATTCCCTGTATGATCCGACCGTGCTCAAGGAGTTCTGGCCGCAGTGGTTGACACGGGCCTACGGAACCGTTGAACGCCTCAACGCGGTGTATGGCGCGCGCCATCCGTCTTTTGCCGAGGTGCCGCCCCCGAGGGCCTTCCCCCGGTCGCCCGAGGAGCGGCCCTGGTGCCAGGATTGGCTGCGTTTCAAACGGTATTTTTTCGCGGACTGGGGCGCCACGCTCGCCGGGTGGGCCCGGGAGCTCGGGATGAACACGCCGTTCATCTTCAACGAGCCGGTGGCCGGATTTTACGGGCACGGCGACCACTCCGGATTCGGTGCGGTGCTGCGCGAGCGGGGACTGCCCGGCATGACCGTGTTCCACGCCTATACGGATCGGATCTACGACCTGGAGGGCATGGTCAACTCCCTGCTCGGGCTCAAGCTGGCCGCGGCCAGTCCGTGGGTCGGCCCTCCGATGGCGGTGGAGGTGAACAGCAATTGGTTCGCCCCGCGGCTCAGCCGCTCGACCATCAACTTGGCGCCCCTGTTGAGAAGCAGCCTGGCGAACGGCCTGCGCGGGTACGCGATGTTCCCCTTCTCGGAGTGCGTGACGGATCTCGACGACAGCATCAACGGCCCGGAATATTTTCCGGGCACCTGCCTCGACACCCGGGCGCGGCCCACCCGCAGCCTGCCGCCCGTCGTGCACTTCAACCGGCTGCTGGAGACCTGGGATGCCGAGCTCGCGGGCCTGGCGCCGGTGCCGGAGGTGACCCTCGCCTTCTCACCCGCCCTGCGGACCGTGGACTTCCTCGGCGCGCAGTCCTGTCTCAAAGCCGGCGCGCGCGCGGCCGCCGCCCCCGGCGGCCTGGCGTTCGATGCCGAACCGGCGCTGCACCGCGAGGCCCTGTCCGCCGGCCATGACTGGCTGGACGGCTACGAAAACGTTTCCAAGCAGACGACGGCCGCGGAGGCCGGGAGTTGGGCGAAGTTCAAGGAGACGTTCGTTCTGCTCAGCCGGCTGAACGCGCAGTTCGACCTGCTCGACCTCATGCATCCGAATCGCGAACCGGGCGCCGGCCTGCTCTTCGTTCCCTGTACCGGCACGATGGATCGCGAGGCGATTGACTTCTTGCTCCGGCACATGGATTCCGGCGGCCGCTGCGTTTTCTTTCCGACCGTGCCGGTCTGGCGGACCTCCGGGGAATCGGACACGCGGATCGGCGACCGGCTCGGAATCCGGCTCGTTGAGCAGGTGGCCCCGGCGGGCGCCGAGGTCCTGCGCTACGGCACGGAAGTGATCCGCGACGAATGGGGCAGGAAGCTGGCCGAGCCCGGATGGATCTATCTGCACGAGTTCCCGGCGGACGCCCGGGTGCTGGCGACCTGGAAGGGCCGCGCGGTCGCGGCCCAGGCGGGCCGCGCCGTGGTCTCGGGAATGGACGCCCGTTTCATGACGTCCGAGTCGGCCGGATTCTGGGAGCATGTATTGCGGGACGTCATGGGCGTCGAACCCGCCCTCCAGTGCCGGGGCGCATACTACTACGCGGCGCTGCTGGGCACGCCCCGGCGTGGATTCATCAGTGTCGTGAACGTGAACGGGGAAAACGCGCCCGGCCATTTGGCCCTGCGCGACGGCCCGACCATCCCGGTGGAACTGGGCCCGGTCGAGGCCCGGCTGATTCCGGTCGGGATCGAGCTGGACGGGGCGCCGCTGGCGTATGCCACGAGCGAGCTGGTGCGCGCCGCCGACGGCCAATCCTTCGAGGTGTGCGGCCACCCGGGGACGCGCGGCCGGCTGGCGTTCTCGCGGCCCGTCCGGGTGGAGTGGAACGGCCGCCCGCGCGCGCTGAAGGAGCGCGACGGCTTGTTCATGCTGAATTACCGGCACGGCGTCCGGCCCGCGCTCCTGCGCGTGCGCACCGAATGACCCCCGGGCATCCGCCCCGCAAATCTCACCGGTTCCGGAACCGGCGCAAGCCCGACGCCGCCAGGCCCGACAGCGCGCGGCGCGCCGAACGCAACAGGGTCGTCCGGGCGGATCGGTGGGCCCTTTCGCTCCGCCGCATCCATTCTACCGCGGCCGGAATCCACGGCGCCCGCAGGCCCCGCTGCCGGACCAGGGCCAACCGCTCCTTCATGCGGATGACGCCATAGGGGGGCAGGGGGATGTGCATGATGCCGCGGATCGCCTCCGCGAGATCCCGTATGGGCATGCACGGCGGGATGGGAAGCTCGTTCACCGCATAGCAGATGGCGAACGCGACGCATTTCATGCACACGCCGCAGTTGCGGTCCAGTTGCGCGCCCTCCCAGCATACCCGCATGTCGCGCATCGCCTCCGGCCAGTCGGCCACGCCCAGCGCCTTTTCAACGCGGCTATAACCGGGGCTGTCGTAGACGATCCCCATGCGCTCGCTGGAAAGCAACGGATCGGTCAGCGGATTGGATCCGAACGGGAGGCGCAACGCCTCATAGGCGTGCGTTCCGGGGATCAAGCCTGTCCCGTGCGCGCCGCCCATCGCATGAAGACCGGCCGCCACCGCCGCCCCGTGGGAGTCGAGCCAGTCGTCGCCCAACGTCCTCAGGTTGGTGGTGACGGTGATCAGGGAGATTCCGACGCTTTCGAGAATGCGCCTTGATTTCTCCGCCGCCCGGTCGAAGACCTCGGCATACGGCTCCTCCAGCGGGATGTCGAAGCCGCGCACCATCAGGCCGGAATCCAGCGCGTGGCGCGCGGCGGGTGGCGCCTTCCGGACCTGCCGCCACACGGCGAAACAGGAATCCAGCCCTCCCGAGAACGCGGTCAGGGTGCGGCGGCTCCGGGCGCCGGCCTCCGGCGCGCGCTCGTCGGCCGCCAAATCCACCGCGCGGTAGCGGTCCGGCATCCACCGGCTCCACGCCGTCTGGAACTCATGCAGATTGCGCAGAAGCGAGGCGGACACCGGGCCGCGGACGCGAACGTCCCACCCGTTTCTCATGACGTGGATCAGGACGGCGATGAGAAACGGATCGGAGAGGGTTGAGAAACAGGACCCGTGCGCTTCGGGCGCGCGGAACCAGAGGGTTCGGGACTCCCGATCCGGGTGCTCAAGCAGCGCGCCCCGCTCCACCCAACCGTCCCGGGCGACCGTATCGAGCGGATGGACCGTCAGCGTCTTGTTCATATCAGGGCCGATCCTTTCCGTAAAACCGCGGGTCCTCGGGCGGGTGCCGGCGGATGATCCTCGCCGGCACGCCGGCCACGGTGACCAGGTCGGGGACATCCGCCGTGACCACCGCGCCGGCGCCGACAACGACGTGGCGCCCCACGACGCGGCGGGGGAGGATGACGGCGCCCGCGCCGATGTCGCAGCCCTCCTGAAGCCGCGCGGCGCCGCAGATCTTGGCGCCCGGCCCCAGATAAACGCGATCTTCAATGACCACATTGTGGCTGATGATTGCGCCCAGTCTCGCGGTGACATGGTTTCCGAGCGCGGCGCCGGCGCCGAGCAGGGACCCCTCGGCGAGCGAAACGTTGTTCCCGATTTTCACGTGGGCGGTGTCTATGTCCGGGTGCAGCAGGTTGACGGTCCGGCAGCCGTGTCGGGCGAGCCATTCGTCGGCGTCCCGCATTTCGCGCGGGGAGCGGTTGACGTTGCAGAAGAAAAACAAGTCCGGGTCCGCGCCCAGCGCCTCCACCGCGGAGGCATCGCCCAACGCGGGATAGCCGTATCGGTCGGCGGACGGGTCGTCGCCGGGGCTGAACACGATGCCCTGGATCGAAAACGTCGGCGCCTTGCGATTGATTGCGTCAACGAGCTTGAAGACCATCGGATTGGTCAGACCGTATAGGACCAGCTTCTTCATGGGTGGCGGGCGCATTCAGCCTAGCCGGGCGGGCGGCGGGATCAAGCTCACGAATGCCCGCGATCGCGGAATTTTCCTGACGCGCCGCCCGGATTCCAATAAAAAGAGTCGCATGTCCGCTTCCCTGATCCTCAACGCCTGTCTCAACGGGATGCTGCCGACCCGTTCGAAGAACCCCCACACCCCGATCGCGCCGGATGAAATCGTGCGCGAGGTGGGCGTCGCGGCGGCGTGCGGCGCCGCGATCGCGCACATTCACGCCCGCGGCCGCGATGGCGCGCCCACCTGGGACCCGGGCGTCTACCGGGAGATCATCCAGGGCATCCGCGCCCAAAATCCGGACATCATCGTGTGCGCGACCACCAGCGGGCGGCTGTGGAGCGAGCGCGAAAAACGCGCGGCGGTGCTGTGGCTCGAGGGCGAACACAAGCCGGACATGGCGTCCTTGACCCTCGGCTCCATGAATTTCCCCGCCCACGTTTCGGCCAATCCGCCGGACGACATCCTGTACCTGCTCGACGCCATGAACGCCCAGGGCATCGTTCCCGAGTGCGAGGTGTTCGATCCCGGCATGATAGATTTTCTCCGCCATCTGACCGAGACCGGCCGGCTGCGCGCGCCGTACTATGTGAATATCCTGATGGGCAACCGGGGCACCAGCGCCGCCACCCCCATGAATCTGGCCTGGATGGCGGATCGGCTGCCGCCGGGCGGCGTCTGGGCGGCCGGCGGCATCGGGAAGGCGCAATTTACCGTGAATTGCCTGGCCCTGGCCATGGGCGGCCATGTGCGCGTCGGTATCGAGGACAATCTTTACCTCGATTCCGAAACCAAGACGCCCGCCTCCAACGAAGTCCTGATCCGCCGCGTGCTCGATGTCGCGCGCGCCATGGGGCGGCGCCCGCTCGCGCCGGCCGCCGTGCGGCCCCTCCTGGGCCTCCCGGGACGAGATGAATCCAGCGTCTCTTTTCCCTTCGCAAATCGGGCCCGAAGCGGCTAGAGTGCCCACCAAGTTGTGGGTGGTCCCACGACAAAATAACAAAGGAACAGACATATGCAGGGTAATACAAAATGGTTGCATGCCGTGTTGTTCGCCGTTTGTTGCGCCGTCCCGGTGCGGGCGGAGTGGGAGCGGACCATGAAGGCCTTTGATACCGCGCTGCCCGATCCGGGGAAGCTGCAGGTGTCGCTGATCGGGGGCCATACCGCATTTGAAATCGAGGGGCCGGCGGGGGCCGGCGACCTGGACGGGGATCAGACGGATGCCCTCCTCTACCTCAACTACGGCCTGACGGAAGACCTGAATATCATCGTCTCTCCCATCCTGTCCCGGCTGCACGTTGATTCGTTCGGTTCCGAGACCGGCATCGGCGACACCTACGTGTACAGCACGTATCGCATCAACCGGGAGAGTGAGGAATCGGCCGGCCTGGCCGTGCAGGGGCGCTTGTCCTTGCCCACCGGCGATGAGGATGACGGGCTGGGCAGCGACAAAGTTGAACCCGGCGTATTGCTGATTGCCAGCACCACCCATGGCGCGCTGACGCTGGTCGGGAATATCGGCGGGGATTATGTTATTGATGCCGAAGACGAGCAGGAAGATTTTATCTTCCGGGCGGCGGTTGAGGCCTCCTATGCGGTCAGCGAGGCGGCCAGTCTGAACGGCGTGTTGCGCGGCGCCACCGCGCGCGCGGACGGCGGCGAGGAACTGGTTGACTTCGGGGTGGGCGGCCGCGCCTATCCGAATGAGTCGTCGTATGTGACGGCCTCCTTCTATCTCGGGCTGTCGGATGCGTACGATTGGGCCGTGGAAGCCGGCGGCGGCTACGAGTTCTAACGTCTGGTAATTCCGTTTCGTTGCGGGGTTGGGCGGCGGCGTTTTGCCGATGCCCAACCCCGCTTCATTTGGAGTCTCGCAGCGCCCGGATTGCCGTGGGTCGCCGCCGGCGCCCGCCCAGCGACGGTTGACCGCCGATTCCTTTCGCGCCCCCGCGTCTATTCGCCGGCGACATAGACGGCGACCTCGCCGGGGGCGAGCGCCAAGCGGGCGGCGTCGCCGTGCCGTTGCATGGTGCGCCCCTCGAGCAGCTCGCGCCATGGACCGGGGTGGGGCAGGGTGAGGCTCGCGCGCTGGCTCACGCGGCCGAAGTTGCCGACGGCGAGGACCGATCCGCCGTTGCCCGTCCGATCCAGCGCGACGACGCCGTCGGGCATGTTCTCGTGGAGATTGATCCATTCGCCGCGCAGGGCGGAGTGCGTGGTGCGGAGCCGCGTCATCGCGCGGGCCGTCCCGTGCAGACGGCGGTTCTCGCGGGAGAACCAGCCCCGGGTTTTGCCCCACTGGAGCGGATTCGAGCCGACCACTTTCCTCGCGTCTTCCCCGAATTCCTGACCGGCGTAGATCATGGCGGGACCGGGGGCCATGAGGGTCATCACATACGCCAGTTCGGCCCGGCGCCGCGCCTCGGCCGGCGGGTAGCGCCGGCGCTTGAGCTCGTGCATCACCCGTTCCTCGTCGTGGCTCTCGGTGTAGGCAATCCGTTGGGCGGCGTTGGTGAAGCCGATGCGCGTCGGCTGCATCAGATCCGCAAACTGTTGGCGGTCCAGCCGCCCCTCCTCGATCATGCCGCGCAGGTTCCACCGGAAAGAGTCGCCCCAGGTGGTGTCCATCTCGGTCTGGTTGACGAGCGCCGGATCGGACGGCATGTGTTCCGCGATCTGGAACGAAGCGGGATCCGCCTGGCGGCCCGCATAGGCCAGCCAGCCCGCGCCCCAGTCGTTGTAGCCCTCCCACTCGACGAAGCGCGTGGCGTCGTAGCGGATGCCGTCAATGCGGTAGTCGCGGAACCAGTGCGCGATCGCTTCCTGCATGTAGCGCTTGACCGCGCGCGCGCGATGGTCGAGGTCCGGGAATCCCCAGTTCTCGCCGCGGAAATAGCGGAAATACGGGCTCGCCTCGTAGTCGTGGCCGTACAACTGGAACAGCGGGCCGCTCCGGTCCATATGGTTGTAGACCGCGTCCTTGATCACCGCCATGCCGCGTTTATGGCATTCGTCAATGAGCCCCTTGAGCTCGGTGGGTGTCCCATAGGTTGATTCCGGCGCGAGGTGGAAGGAGGGGTTGTAGCCCCAGCTTCGGTCCGACGCGAATTCGGTCCACGGCATCGGGCCGATCGCGTTGAAACCCATGTCGCGGATGTAATCGAGTTTCCGGACCAGGCCGGTGAAGCCGCCGCCGGGCTGTATGTCGTCAATGTGCAGCTCGTAGATGACCAGGTGATCCAGCCCCGGCCGCACGTAGTTGGTCGCGGACCACGCGTAGCCGGGCAGGCCGACCCGCAGGACGCTGCGGGCGTCCCAGGGCTGGTAGCCCTCCCGGCCGCGCTCGTCCTTCCACTCGACGTCGTGGGACATCGGGTCGGCGAGAAAGCGGCGGCCCTCGACGGCGAACTGATAGAGCGAGACGCCGTTGGAGACCGGGCGCCGCACCCACCAGGTGCCGTCGGGCGAGTAATTCATCAGATCCGCGTAGGGATCCCAACCGTTGAAATCGCCCATCACGGAGACAAACCGTTTGCCCGGCGCGTGCAGCGCGAAGGTCGCCGTGCCGTCGCCGTGGTCCGTCGCGCCCCAGGCCGTGCCCTCGGGGATCGCCTCGACGCGGTGGGGCGGGAGTTTCCAGAAGTAGATCTGCTGCAGGCCGACTCTCCCCTGGCGCTCGGCGCGCGCGGTGAGCTGGTGGCGGCCGAATTGCAACTGCCGGAAGGGCAACCGCAATTCGAGCGGCGTTTCCGAGACATCCGCCACGAGGCGTCCGTTCAGCCGCAGCTCCACCTTGTCGGCGCGCTCCGCCCGCAACTCCACCGTGGGGGTCTCCACAATAACCTCCTCCGGAAGAGGAGACAGGATCCGCACCGCGGGCGCCTGCGTGGAGGTCTGGAACGAAAGCTCGACGTTGTAGTTGCGCCCGGCGTCGGTGTCCCAGTCGTCGCCCCAGTGGGCCGCCATGTGCAAGGTGTGGACGACCTGCTCCGAACGGTTGAACGGGCCGAGCACCGCTGTTGAAATGCCGTTCGAGTCGGGTTTGCTGAGCGGCGTATCAACGGCCAGGCCGTCGCGCGCCGGGACGGTGCCGGCCGGCCAGAAGGCCTTGATCGGCGGCTGCCACATGTCGTTTTCCGCGTTTACGCCCCAACGCAATTGCCCGCCCGACCGGCTGCGCTTCACCTTTACGGTGATCCTGTCGTTAATCGTCGGGATCTCGGGCGCCGTGTGGATGCGCCCGAACGAAACCGGGATGTTGTAGTTCCTCTCGTTCCTGTTCTGCCATGTTCCGTCGTCCCACTGGATGGCGAAATTCAGGGCGCGGATCAGCTGACTGGTGTTGTTGAACGGGCCCAGCGCGATGCGGGCGATCCCATTCTCGTCCGGCCCCGCGAGCCGCGAGCGGGTTGCAACGCCCTCCAGGGTCGAGCCCTCGGGGCGGTATGGCGGGATCGCCTCCTCCCAGAAGGAGCCGACTGCGTTGACACCCCAATGCAGCGTGCCGCCCTGTGAAGCCCCGAGGACCTCGATCTCAATTGCATCGGACACGGAAGGATAAATCGGGCTGTGCCGCACCTCCAACTCGGCGCCCAGACACGTCGAACAATACGCCATCAGCCATCCACGTATGATCCAATCTCTCATAGGAAGTTCCTTGAACAAGCAAAACTTAACCGTGTCAGCCCTGGAATGCGAGACTTTCGACCCGTTTTTTTAGCCGACGCGCCTATCAGTGAAATATCGAGCGGGATGATTGCGCCGTGAGTTGTGTCTTCGCCGGCCCGGCGGCCAACACAACTCCTTCCCCAACGACACAACGCCGTTAAGATGGTCAGAACTGACCGCGGTTTTCGGCCCCCACCGGCCTTGCGCCGGTGGAGCAAGAGTTCCCCGGCTACCGGGAC
>CAYMCD010000091.1:0-12926 GCA_964388845.1 uncultured Verrucomicrobiota bacterium | reverse complement strand
GAGCGCACGCCCGCCGTGCAACGCGCGGTAGGCCGAGGCGTACGCGCCGAGCGAAGCGGACCCGCCCATGGCGCGCAGCACCCGAACGCGATCCGCGGTCGGCGGATGAGTGCTCATCCACGAGCCCCCGCCGCCGTGCGCGGCGCGCGGCCCGACGATGTAGAGCGGCGCGAGCACGCGGCTGGCCTCCGCCCCCGGTTTCTGCCCCCCCGCGATTTTTTCCAGCGCGGAGGCGAGCCCCTCGGGAAAGCGCGTGAATTGCGCGGCCCCGGCATCCGCCAGGTATTCACGCCGCCGCGAACAGGCGAAATAGAGCAGCTGCGCGAGCAGCGGGGCGACGACGGCCATCACCAGCGCCGCCACCATGAGCACCGCGGCGCCCTGTGCGCTGCGCCCGTTGCCGCTCCGGCGCGATCCGCCGACGCTGAACCGCAGGCCGCGCAGAAAGAAATCCGCGAGCATCACGACCGCGCCCAGCGTGGTCGCCGCGATCGTCATGAACAGCGTGTCCCGGTGCTTGATGTGCGCGATCTCGTGCGCGATCACGCCCTGCAACTCGTCGCGGTTCAGCCGCGCGAGCAGTCCGGTGGTCACGCCGACCGCCGCGCGCCGCTCGTTGCGCCCGACCGCGAACGCGTTGGGGACCGGCGAGTCAACCAGGAAGACCCTCGGCGCGCAGCCGAGGCCGGCGGCCAGCTGCATCTCCTCGACGACATTGAACAGCTGGGGCGCGTCCATTTTCCGGATTTCGCGGCCGCCGGCCTGCGCCATCAGCATGTGTTCTCCGCCGGCCCACGACAGGGCCAGGAGGATCGCCCAGACCCCGAGCGCGGCGAGCAGCCCGACGGGGCCGAGGGCGGGATCGAGGAACACGCCGATCGCGCACCCGCAACCGGCCAGCACGAGGCCCATCAGCGCAATCAACCCCAGGGATTTCCGCCGGTTGGATCGGATGACGGAGAACATGGCCGGGGGGTGTCGAATGGGACCGGGAGCGGACGCCGGGCGGGGGCGGCCCCGCGCGGCGCCCGGATTTCGTTCTTCAGAATTTTACGGACGGGACCGCCCGTTCGGCCTCGTCCTTCACTTCGAAGTGTTCCGCCTTCTTGAATCCGCCGAGCGAGGCGACAAGGTTGGACGGGATGGTTTCGCACGCGGTGTTGTATTTCAACACGGCGTCATTGTAGAACTGCCGCGAGAATCCGACCTTGTTTTCCGTCGAGGTCAGCTCCTCCTGCAACATCCGGAAGTTCGTGTCGGCCTTCAGCTGCGGATAATTTTCAGCCACGGCATAAAATCCGCGCAGCGCGCCCATCAGCACGCCCTCCGCCTGGGCGATCTGCCCGACGTTGCCGGTGGCCTGCGCGCTGACCGCGCCCGCGCGGGCGCGCGTGATGGCCTCGAACGTCTCGCGCTCGTGGGTCATGTACCCCTTCACCGTCTCGACCAGGTTCGGGATGAGGTCGTGCCGGCGCTTGAGCTGCACATCAATCTGCGCCCACGCGTTTTTCACCTCGTTCCGCATCCGGACCAATCCGTTGTAGAGCCCGATCGCGAAAAGGACCAGCAACACAACAACCGCCAGGATCATCCAACTCGACATGACGTTCTCCTTATGTTGATGCCGCGCCAAACAAACCGTCGCAGAAATCCGACAGATCGGCCAGTCCCGGCGCGCCGCCGCCGGCGTTGATGAGCGCCCGGATCTCGCCCGCGTCGAACCAGAGCCCGTGGTTGTGGGGGCAGAGGTCAACCGCGACGCCCGCGCCTTCGATCTCCGCCTCCCGCATGAGCCCCTCGCAGCGAGGGCAGCGCCGGGATGACGCGCGCCCGGGCCGCGCGGCCAGTTCCGGATCCAGGGCGGGGTCGCCGCGCAGCAGCAGGCCCAGCTCGCCGCGGTCGAGCCACGCCCCGCGGCACGCGGGACACCAGTCCACCTCAACGTCGCGGTATTCCAGCGCGACCAGGGCTTTCCGGCAGTGAGGGCAAACGCGCACGCCGGATATGCTAGCGGACGCCGGGAAAGTGTCCAGCGGTCAGTGGTCCACGGGGAAGTCCGGTCCGGCATAGCAGGCTTGAGTTGGCCGGTGGGGCGTGTCTACATGTGCCGCCATGTCGGACCGACTGCCCATTGTGAGCCTGATCAACCTCGGATGCGCGAAGAACACCGTGGACTCGGAGCGCATCCTCGGCCGGCTCGCCGAGGCCGGCTTCGTCCTCGCCGCCGACCCCGCCGAGGCGGACATTTGCCTCGTGAACACCTGCGGATTCATCCACGACGCGCGCGAGGAGTCCGCCGGCGTTCTGAGGGAACTGCAATCGCTCAAGGAGCGCGGCTCGCTCAAGCACGTCGTGGCCCTCGGCTGCCTTGTCGAGCGCGCCCACGGCGCGCCGGAGCTGAACGACTTCCTCGATCACGCCGACGTCGCGATCGGATTCCAGGACTATCCGCGCCTGCCCGGGCTGTTGCGCGACTTGAAACCCGCGGCGCCCACCGCCGCGCGCGGGGCGGTGGCGATTCTCGACAAGCGCTACACCGGTCTCGCCGGCGCGGCGCGCTCCTTCACGCAGAGCTACAGCGAATTCCTGACCGCGCCGCGGCTGCGCATCGGCGCCCCGCATCTCGCGCACCTGAAAATTTCCGAGGGCTGCTCGAATCTATGCCGCTTCTGCGCCATCCCGTACATGCGCGGCACCCAGGTCAGCCGCCCGATGGAGGACATTGTCGCGGAGGCGCGCCAGCTGCTCGATGCCGGCGCGCGCGAGATCGGCCTGATTGCGCAGGACACCACCTCCTACGGCCGCGACCTGTACGGCCGGCTGCGGCTCGCGGACCTGCTGCGCGAGTTGCGGCAACTCGAAACCGACGCGTGGATCCGGTTGATGTACGCGTTCCCGGCGTATCTCACCGACGAAATGCTCGATGCGCTCGCCTCCGACCCGCGCTTCTGTCCCTACATGGACATGCCGCTCCAGCACATCTCCGACCGGATGCTGATGGACATGAACCGCGGGCTCGGCCGCGATGAAACGATGCGTCTGCTCGACCGCATCGCGGAGAAATTGCCGGGCGGCGCGCTGCGGACCACCTTCATCGTCGGGTACCCCGGCGAGACCGACGCCGATTTCGAGGAGTTGCTCGCGCTCGTCCGCGAAGGCCGGTTCGCGCACGCCGGGGTTTTCCTCTACTCGAGCGAACCGAGGACCCCGGCCGCGAAGAAGCTGGACGCCGTCCCGCTGCCCGTCAAGAAACAGCGCCGCGACGAATTGATGCGGGCCCAGCGCGACGTTTCGCGCCGCCGCCTGCGCGCGCGCGTCGGATCGGAGGTTGTCGTGATGCTCGACGGACCCGTCCCGCCCGGCGCGGCCCAACCCGCCGGCGCGCTGGCCGTGGGCCGGACGATGCTCGAGGCGCCGGAGGTGGACGGGCTCTGTTTCCTGCGCGGGCGCGAATGGAAGCGGGTCGTCCCCGGCGCCGTCCGCCGCACCCTCGTGGAGGACGCGCTCGACTACGACCTCCTCCTCGGCCCGCCCCTCCCCTGACGCGGCATCAGTCAAAAGGGGCAGTCCCCATTGGGCCGGCCCCCATCCGGATCCCTCCGGGAGTGGTCCCGCGGCCCCCCCGCCGATCCCTGGGGCAGATCAAGCCGGCGTGCAGCCGGACGACGCGGAAGCGGTTGGCCGCAAGAGGCGCATAACGCACGCAGCCATTGTGAATTCCGTGAATTTTATGGCTGGAGAATATCCTGCCATGCTCCAACCGGATCAGGGATCAGGCGTGGCGGCGCTTGCGGAAGGCGAAACCGACGCGGGCGGCGCTCTTGGTCGCGGCCTGGGGGTTGCGCGGCGCTCCCCCTTGCGGGCCGTGGCGGCCGGGCGGCGGGCGGCGGGCCGCGGCGCCCGATGCGTGCTGCGCCCGGCTGTCGTGGAAGCTGTGCCCGGTTTCGACCGGGAGCGCCTGGCCCAGCAACTTCTCGATTGCGCGCAGGTCGTCGCGCTCCTCCGCGCTGCAGAACGAGAGGGCGTCGCCGTCCCCGCCCGCGCGCGCGGTGCGGCCGATTCGATGCACATAGGTCTCCGGCTCATTCGGCAGGTCGTAGTTGATGACGTGCGTGATGCCCTCGACGTCCAGCCCGCGGGCCGCGATGTCGGTGGCGACGAGCACCCGCAGCCGGCCGTCGCGGAATGCGGCCAGCGCCGCGGTGCGCGCGCCCTGTCCCTTGTTCCCGTGGATGGCGGCGGCGGAGACGCCGGCCGACTCCAGCTTGCGGGTGATCTTGTCCGCGCCGTGTTTTGTGCGGGCGAACACCACCACCTTGTCGAGATTCCGGTCCGCCAGCAGACCGGCCAGCAGGGCGGCCTTGTTTGCCTTGTCTACAAAGAGAACCTTCTGGACGATGCGGTCCACCGCGGGGCTCTCGGGGGAGATCTCGACCGTCACCGGATTGTGCACAAGGCTGCCGGCGAGCGAGCGCACCTCGCCGGGCATGGTGGCGGAGAACAGGAGCGCCTGGCGCCGGGCGGGGATCCGCCCGATGATGCGGCGGACATCGGGGAGAAAGCCCATGTCGAGCATTCGATCCGCCTCGTCCAGCACAAACACCTCGATGCGCTTGAGATGGATGTGGCCCTGGTTCATCAGGTCCAGCAAGCGGCCCGGCGTGGCGACCAGGATGTCGAGCCCGCGGCGCACGGCCTGGACCTGCGGATGCTGGCCGACGCCGCCGAAAATCACGCCGTGATGGAGGCGGAGTCCGCGCCCGTAGGTGCGGATACTGTCCCCGATTTGCGCCGCCAGTTCGCGCGTCGGCGCGAGAATCAACGAGCGGGGGTGGCCCGGCTGTGGAGGAGTGCGGCGCAGGACCAGATCGTGCAGGAGCGGAAGCGTGAAGGCGGCGGTTTTCCCGGTGCCGGTCTGGGCGACGCCGATGAGGTCCCGCCCGGCGAGCAGCGGCGGGATCGCCTGGGCCTGGATCGGGGTGGGCGTGTGATAGCCCTCCTCCGCGAGCATGTGCTGCAACTCCGGCAGCAGGCTGTCGAAGGGCGGCGCGGCGGGTGGACGTGGCGGGACGGGGTGGGGGTGCATGGGATTCCTTCCAGACGGCGCGCAAGATGGGTGTTGGGTGCCCGCAAGTCAAGGGCCGCCCCCGCCGGGTCGTGCCGCGACGTTGACGCGCAAACCGGGGGGCGCGAATAGCGCTGGACGCTGCGGGAGGACCCCGCTATCACTCTTGCCGCCTGTCGAACCGCGGGGGCGACCATGGATGAATTGCTGAAACTGCTCAAACGAAATGCGCTGGAGACGCCGGAAAACCTGGCGAAGATGCTGAATCTTTCGGTGGATGCGGTGCGCGCGCGCATCGCGGAGTACGAGAAGAAGGGCATTATCCGCGGCTACCAGGCGGTGGTGAACGAGGACCAGCTCTCGATCAACAAGGTCACGGCGGTCATCGAGGTGAAGGTCACCCCCGAGCGCGAGGGCGGATTCAACGCGGTGGCGGACCGCATCAGCAAGTTTCCCGAGGTGCAGGCGGTGTATCTGATGTCGGGCGCGTTCGACCTGCTGCTGTTCGTGAGCGGCAGCGACCTGAAGGAGGTCGCTTTCTTCGTCAGCGAAAAGCTGGCGACGATCCGCGGCGTGATCTCGACATCCACGCACTTCATGCTGAAGACCTACAAGGCGCACGGGGTCCTGATGGAGGCCCCGGAGGGCTCCGAGCGCCTGAAGGTGTCGCCCTAGGCGATCCGCCGCGCCGCCATGTCGAACGCCGCTTCCAGAATCGCCGCGCACATCCGCGATATCCCGCGGTCCGGCATCCGCGATTTCTTCGACATCGTCAGCACGATGAAGGACGTGATCAGCCTCGGCATCGGCGAACCCGATTTCGACACGCCGTGGCACATCCGCGAGGCGGCGATTCACGCGCTGGAACGGGGCGCCACGAGCTATACGTCCAACCTGGGCCTGCTCGCGCTCCGCCAGGCCATCGCGCGGTATACGGACCGGACCTTCAACCTGCGCTACGACCCGGCAACCGAAATCCTGGTCACCGTGGGCGTGAGCGAGGCGCTGGACCTCGCGCTGCGCGCGATCATCGAGCCGGGCGACGAAATCCTATACCACGAGCCGTGCTACGTTTCGTACGCGCCGGTGGTGATTTTCGCGCACGGCAGGCCCGTCGCCGTCGAGACGCGCGCGGAGGACGGATTCCGCCTGACGCGCGCCCAGCTTGAGGCGAAGGTGACGCCGCGCACGAAGGCGCTGCTGCTCAATTTCCCCAACAATCCGACCGGCGCGGTGCTCGACGCGCGGGACGTGCGCGCGATCGCGGACTTCGCGATCGAGCGCGACCTGCTCGTGTTGAGCGACGACATCTATGCCGAGCTGACCTATGGCGGCCGCCACACGAGCATCGCCTCGCTGCCCGGCATGAAGGAGCGCACGATTTTCCTGCACGGCTACTCGAAGGCCTGGGCGATGACGGGTTTCCGGATGGGCTACGCCTGCGGCCCGCCGGAACTCATCGAAGCGATGATGAAAATACACCAGTATACGATGCTGTGCGCGTCCATCATCAGCCAGGAGGCGGCGCTGGAGGCCCTCCACGAGGCTGAGCGGGATATCGAGGAGATGCGCGCGGAGTACGAGCGGCGCCGCAACTTCCTGTATCATTCGTTCCGGGAGATGGGCCTGCCCTGCCATGAGCCGCGCGGCGCGTTCTACGCGTTTCCCTCCATCGGTCATCTCGGGGTCTCCTCCAAGGAGTTCGCGCTCCGCTTGTTGGAAAAGGAGCGGGTGGCCGTCGTGCCCGGCACCGCGTTCGGCTCATGCGGCGAGGGATTCATCCGCTGCGCGTACGCGACCGGCATGGACGACTTGAAGGAAGCGATGGCCCGCATCGCCCGATTTATCCACACGCTGCAAGCCGGCGCGCGCCCCAGGCCGAACCATTGCTAACTGCCCGTCCCGTTGGATGTTTTGCGGGCGCGGCGCGCGTCCAACCCGGATATCCACAGCGACGCTGTGGAAAACTATTCAACACCGCACCGACCGCCCCCGAGGAGTCTGTTTATAGTTGGCTCTTGGATCGCGAGTTGTGAGGCGGGCGACACCCGCGCCGAGGCCGTTCATAGTTGCTAACAGCGCGGCGGCCGGCCTGTGGATAAGATCGGACGGGCCGATCAGCCGGAGGGCGCCGAGTCGCCCGCGTTGGCGTCCTCGATGAGGCCCATGACGCGGTCGAGCGCGGCCTGAATCAGCGCCAATTCACCGCCGATCTGTTGGAGCCGTTCGCGATCGGCCGAGCGCAGGCGCTCGAGGTATTCGATGCGGGAGAGCGGCGACGCCGGTTCGGCGGGCGATTCAACGGGCGGCTCGACTTCAATGACCGGCGCCCGGGCAACGGTTTCGATTCCGGGCACCTGGATTTCGGTCCGGCAGTCGGGACAGTGCACGACATAGCCCGCGCCCCGCACATCAATCGCGAGGCTTTTGCCGCATCGCGGACACTCGAAAATGATGTCGCCGGGCTCCAGCTCGCTCGCGGATTTGACTTCTTCCTGCACGTGAAGCCCTCCCTGCACGCGGTCTCTAACCGCACGGCGAAGTGTACTCGCCGGGCCGGCGGTTGGATAGGACAAACTCACCAGGACAAACTCATCGGGCGCACGACGGCACCCGCAGGCGGAAGGTGCTGCCGCGTCCGGGTTCGCTTTCGACGGTCACCGCGCCGCCGTGCGCGTGTGCGACATGCCGGACAATCGAGAGGCCCAATCCCGTGCCGCCGAGTTTCCGGCTGCGCGATTTGTCCACGCGATAGAACCGTTCAAAAATCCGTTCCTGGTGCTCGGGCGCGATGCCCGGCCCCTGGTCCGACACGCGGACGAGGAGATCGGTCCCCACCGCCTCCGCCGCGAGTTCCACGGCGCTGTGGCCCGGGCTGTATTTGACGGCGTTATCCACCAAATTGGCCACGGCGCGCTGAAAGAGGACGGGGTGAAGATCCGCCCGCAGACCCGGCGGGCACGCGGCGCGGATCCGGATGTCTTTCTGATTCGCCTCGGCCGCGCACTGCTCCATCGCGCCGTCGAGGAGCGGGGCCACCTCCACGGCGCGGCGCTCCAGCGGGGTCCGCTCGCCGTCGTATTCCAGCCGCGTCAGCTCCAGCAGGTCGTCCACGAGCGTGCCGAGCTGTTCGGCTTGCCGCGCGATGATGCGCGTAAAACGACGCGCGTGCTCCGCGTCCACCTCCTCGCCCGCCAGCGTTTCGGCGAAGCCCTTGATCGAGGTGACCGGCGTCTTGAGTTCGTGGGACGCGTTCGCGACGAATTCACGCTGGAGCGTTTCCAGCTGCCGCAGCCGCGTCACATCCGTGAGGACCAGCAGCGCGCCTTTGATGCGCGGCCCCGCGCGCAGCACGCTGCCGTGCACCTGCAGGTGCCGCTCGCGCCCGGCCAGCAGCGTGACATCGCCCTCGACCACCGCCTCGCGCCCGGCCAGGGTGCGGCGCATCAGATCGGCCAGGCGGGCGTTGCGGATCACCTCCAGCATATCGCGCCCCCGCGCCTCCCCGGACCGGACGCCGAGCATCTGGAGCGCGGCCCGGTTGACATCCACCAATTTTTCGCCGGGATCCACCACCAGCACGCCCTCGGCCATGCTTTCAAAAATCGCGCGCTGCTCGGCGAGCAGGCCCTCGTTGACGCGGATCTTTTCCTGCAGATTGAGCGCCATGGTCTGGACCGCGTTCGAGAGCGCGCGCATCTCGCGCGTGGTGGGGTGCGGCCAGGCGACGGAATCTTCGCCGGCGGCCTGGGCGAGCGCGGCGCGCCGCATCTGGTCGAGCGGCCGCGCGAGGTAGCGCGCCAGCAGGGCGGCGGCGAGCGTCGCCAACACGACCAGCGCCGTGAAGCCGGCGAGCGGCGGCAGCGCGGCCCGTGTCTGGATCCACGACAGCAGGAGGGTCAGCACGACGAGCGCGACCGACAATTTCACAAACAGTGTGCGGCGCGGCATGGTCACGGCTGTGCTTCATCCAACAGGGCCGTCAGGACCAGCAACCAGGGCATTTCCGGAAATCCCGCGCCGGCCGCATCGGCGTCGCCGCGCCACACGGGGGTCGCATCGGGCCCGCGCCCGATCCAGCCCCCGGCGAGACGCCCGCCCGCGACGAGAGGACGGCCGGCGGGATTCAGACCGGCCAGCCAATGGATCTGATCCTGCGCGATACGAAGCAGGGCCGGCTCGCGCGTGACCTGGAATCGCTCGAGAGCCGCCACCGCGTGCGCGAGTCGGACCGCCTCATCGCCGCGACCGGCCGGCGGCGCGCCGCGGCTGAAGTAGAGCGGGCGAGTCCGCTCCGGCGTGGCCATCCCGCGTCCGTCGGGGCGCGGGCGCGGGGGTTCCGCCGGCTCCAGGCCCACGGCGCATACGCGGTAGGGGTTCAGGGCTGCGGAGGCCAGCAGGAAGCCGCCGGAAAAACGGTCGAGAATGACGCCGAGATCCACCTTCGGCGAGCCGGGCTCCACCAGTTGTTCAAGGTGAATCAGGCCCAGGATGAGACCCGCCTCGTATCCCGCGCGAGCCGGCTCGGGCGCGAGGGTGAGCCGATCCTCATCCTGGAAGAAAACGCCGAACACATCGCCTTCGCTGAAGCGTCCGCGCGGGACCTGGCGTCCGAACACCTGGCGCGCCAGGGATTCCGCGGCGGCGCGATAGTCCTGGACGTGGGTGGCGCGATACAGCTCCGCCGCGGCCCAGAGCCGGCCTCCGGTTCCCGCGGTATCGGCGGCGGGCCGCGCGGAAAGCTGGGCGTAGGCCTGTTCCGCCAGCATCTGGATCTCCTGCGCCAAGTGCCGGCTCGCCCCGTCGCGGATGGGCCCCACCGCCCGCGCGAGACCCGCGGCGTAGGCGGCCAGGACGGCATCCGGAGCGGCCGGACCGGAAAAGAGCGCCGGACCGGCCGCGCGCAGCCAGTAGGCCGCTCGTTCCATTGCGTACCGCTGGCGGTGGCGCTCCGGGGCGGAGTACGCTTGCGCCGCCCGCGCGAGCGCCCAGATCAACAGACCGCGATCCTCAACGAGGCGCGCCAAATCCGCGCCGGCCTTGTCCGGCTCGGGCCACGCAACGCGATCAAGCCAGGCGGCCACCGCTTCATCCAGCGCGCGGCGAAATTCCGTCACCCGGGCAACCGGTTCAACGGAAACCGGCGCGGCCGGTGGAATCTCCACCTCGATCCGGTGTCCTTCCCCGGGAAGCACCCCCGGATCCGCGACAAGAAAACGACTTCGCCACCGCGCCCCCCCTTCCTCGAATGCCCCGCGGTGCAGGAGATCGCCGCCTTCGGCGCGCGCGACAAAGGTCCCCTTCAGCGCGGCGTTGGAATCGCCGCCCCGGATTCGCGCGACCACGCGCGACGGCCAGCCCGTTTCGCTCGAATACGCCGCGGCCGCTGTCACCGCGAGCGGCTGCCCGGCGGGCGGCCGCCCGCGCGCAACGAGGGAACGGGCCAATCCCTCCACAAGCGCGACGGCGCCCGGCGCGGCGTCCCATCCGTTAAATTTTCGGCCGGTGGGCAGCACGGCCCAGTGATAAGCCCGCCCCCCGCCCGCCGTCCTCACGGCAAGGAGGGGCGCATCGCCCTCCTCGATGACCAACCCGGCCTCGGTCCGGGCCACCGGCCAGCGCTCGCTCGCCAGCGGTCCCCAGTTGGTCTCCGCCGCCCATGCGAGGGTCGTGTCGGCGATCCGGGTCGCGCCGGCTCGGGGCACCGGGTCGGGACCGGTGGGGGTCACGCCCATCAGCGCGGGCGCGGGCGGTGGACCGATCGCCAGCAGCACGCCGCCATCCTCCACGAACGAGGTCAGCATTCGCTCCTCGGCGTCGCGCAGGCGCGGGGTGTCAACCAGGATGGCGAGGTCAATGGGGGTGGGCACCGCGGGCTCTTCGTCGTCCGCGGGCACGAGCAAGGTCTCGGCGGCGATTCCGCGCGCGCGCAACAGCGCGGCGAGTTTTTCCACCTGATCGGCGTACAGCGCGCGGTCCGTAGCGGCGGACTCCGCGGATTCCTCCACATACAGGACCCCGACCCGCGCGGCCCGTGGTCCGGCCGGCGGCGCGGACTCGACGGACCCCGGGGTGGGCCGAGGTTTACAGCCTCCCGCCGCAAGCAGGAGGACCAGGAACCCGGGGATGAGGCGCGCGGCGTGCATGGGACGCCCACCTATTGCATGCGTATCGGTTCGTCGGGGGCCGTCGGGTCCGCGCCGGGATCCGTTGCGGGCGGTGGGGTGAGGACGGCTTCGGCGGGCGCGGGCCCCGCTGCCGGGGCCGGCGCGGGTTCGGCGGCGGGCGCGGGTTGTCCGGATTCCGGTTTCGGCTCCCGCGGGGTCAGGTCCAATTCGCGGCGCGTGGTGACGCCTGCGCGATCGGCCTCCGCCTCGGCGCTCTTTCCCGTGAACAATTCGCGCACGAGCGCCGGGACCTCGACCGCCTGGCGGTCGAGCATGATCTGGTCAATCTGCTCCGCCTTCAGGCGCGGCAATTCGCTGTCCGACCAGCCCTCGTGCCACCGGGTCTTCGACGAATGCGACTCGCTGTGCAGCCGGACCGTTTCCTGCCGCGCCTCGTCGGGCGTGAGCAGGACGTAGGGCGTGATGAGGACCAGCAGCTCGGTGCGCGACTCCTCGCGCGTATCGGCGCGGAACAACGCGCCGAGCAGCGGGATGTCCCCGAGCAGCGGCACCTTGGTTCGCGAGCGGAGCTTGTCGGTGCTGACGAGCCCGCCGAGCACGATGGTGTTCCGGCTCTGCACGGCGATCTGCGCGTTGATCTCGCGCTTCGTGATGATCGGCACGCGGTTTCCGTTGATCAGCTCGAATCCTCCGACGTTGTCCGCCTTCTGCGCGATCTCCATGACCACGTAGCGCTGCGGGTTGATGCGCGGCGTGACGGAGAGGTCAATGCCGATGCTGCGGTACTGGAAGTTCTGCGTCTGCGTGCCCGTATCCGTTGTGCTGGTCGAGGTGACGACGGGCCGCTCCTCCCCGATGTTGATCTTCGCCTCGGTGTTGTCCGTTGTCAGCACCACGGGCGTGGACAGGATGCGCGCGTCGCGCGAGCTCGCGGCGAGCCGGATGATCGCGTCAATATTGAGATCGAAGAAGGTCAGGTAATAGGTCAGCGCGCCGGCGCCCAGCGCCGCGTTGCCGTCGGCCTGGGTGAGGAGGCTGTTGCCCGCCCGGAACACGCCCTCGCCGCCCATCGCGGAGCCGCCGCCGAACGAATACACCGGCTGGCGCACGGCCAGGCCGCCGCGCGGGCCCTTGATCTGTTCCTGGTAGGCGGTGACGGAGCGCTGCAGCCAGTCCACGCCGGACTCGATGCCCTTGCCGAGGTTGATTTCGAGGATCACCGTTTCGATGAGCACCTGCGCGAGCATGATGTCGAGGCTGTCAATGACCTCGGTCAGCGCGTCGAGGTCGCTCTTGCGGCCCATGAGCAGCAGCGAATTGGTCCGCTTGTCCGCGAGGATCTTGGTGGTGGAGGACAGGCGTCCGAACGTGCCCGCGGCCTCCTCGGTGTTCGCGGCGGCCTGCTGGGCGCGCTGCTGGACCCGTTGGGCGATGAAGTCGCGCAGCGCCTGGCTCCGGCTGTCGGCCGCCTCGCCGGTGGGCGCGGCGGCGCCCTCGGGCGCGCCGGCGCCTTTTTCCTGCGACGCCGCGCCGATGAATTCGTTCAGGATCCCGGCGATTTCCTCGGCCTTCGCGTATTCGAGCGCGACCACGCGGACGGCGATGGCGGGGTCCACCTGGCGATCGAGCACCTCGATGATCCGGTCGAAGAAGACAAAATTCTCGGCGCGTGAAATGACGAACAGGATATTCGTGCGCTCGTCCGCGATGATCTTCACGCGGCCGCTGATGAT
>CAYMCD010000090.1:0-13217 GCA_964388845.1 uncultured Verrucomicrobiota bacterium | reverse complement strand
GCATTCCTGGAAGTGCAGCCAGATCACCGACGGACGCTTGGCCTTCTCGACCGCCGACAGCGAGAAGGGCCGGTCCACCAGCGAGGCCCGCCCCGCATCGCCCTGAAGCGCCGCATCGGAAACGATCACGGTCTGCGTGCCCTCATTCGACAGGTGGACGCGGATCAGCGCGTCGTCAGAGGCGGGGAAGCGCACGCGCGCGGCGATGCCGAGATCCAGTTCCTGCGCGAGTGAATCCATGTTCTCTCGGAGGAGGCGCAGGCCCGCGCCCGCATCGGCGTCGGGCGGGAGCGCGGCGCGGGCCGCGGGGAGATCTGACTGCGCGAAATAATCCCGCGTTTCCACCGCATGCGGCGGCAGGAGCAGCGTCCACGCGGGGTGCTCGGAACCGGGTTCCGTCTCGCCGTGGTCCAGCGCGCCCCGGTGCGGGTCGGCCAACAGCCAGGGACCCGTCCGGCCGCGCAGTTCCAGCGTGGCGAGCGCCGGCCAAGGATTGCGGTTGTAGAGCGTCACGTGCCGCACGGGCGCATCGGGCGCGCCGAAGTGTTCGAGCGATACGCCGGATGCGCGGGCCGACAGGGGGCCGTCCGTCCGCCAGCCGGCCCGCGCCAGCCGGGCGGCCAGCCGGCGCCTATCGGAGGCGGTCGCGTCCTCGTCGGAATGCGGTTCGGGCGTGAGCCCCCAGTAGAGGGCGGCGCGCAGGGCGTTGTCTTCGATGGCGGGGTGATAGCGGAGCGACACGGATCGGCCCGCGCCGATCAGCCGGGCCGTTTGGATCGCCGGGTTCTCGAGGGCCGGGTCCCCGCCGGTCAGCTCGTCCAGCTCGACGCGTTCCGCCGCGCGCGGGTCGAACGGCCACCAGCGCGACCAGTCGGGCGCGATCGGTCGGGTTTGCCCCGGGGCGCAACTCAACGGGAAGGCGCCCGGCGGGGCCTCGCGCGGATCGGGATCGAACGCCGCGGGGGAGGCGAGTCGCTGGACCGCCTGCCGGACCACCGCGTCTTCCGTCGGGGCCGCCCAGCTGGAGAAGCGGCATCGAAACGCCGCGCGGCCGGGAAACGCCGCCGTTTCGGGTGAAAGAACGACGTGATAGCGGATTCCAAAAAAGCGATCCGCCGGTCGCGCCACGATCTGGAACACGCGCGGCTCCGACAACTCCGTCGCGGCCATCAGCGCGTGACCCGCGCGTTCGATCACACCGAACGGCCATTGCGAAATGCGGCCCTCATCGCCCAACGGGACCGGCCGCGTCCATGCGCGCTCGTCCACCCCGCCCGCCAGGGGTTCCGCATGGAAAAAGTCGCGGCGCCATCGCGCGTCCTCAAGCCCGAGTTCAAGGCCCACCGACACGGAAACCCGGCGTTCGCCGACGGTCTTGAGTTGCAGCGACAGCGTGAGGTCTTCCCGCGGCGGGGCCAGCCCGTCCGCGACCAGGACCCAGTCAATATCCAGCGCGCGCCCGCCCCATCGGGCGCGGCCCTCGACCTCATAGGCAACTGCGGGTTCAAGAAAGGCCGCGCGGCCGCTCGCTTCATCGCGCAGCAGCAGGCGGATCGGAATCGGCCGGCCCTCCGGCGGCGCGGGCCATTCGGGGCGCGCCCCGTCGAAAACCCGGCGCCACTCCTGCGTGGCGAGTTCATCCTCGAAGCGCGCGGAAAGGGAGGGCTGGCCGCGCCCCGGAACCGCGGCAAGGAGGACCCCGATGCATGTGGCCGCAAGAAATCGCACGCGGCCAGTATAGAAAGGGCGCGTCCGAATTCGAGCGCGCGATGATAAAAAAAGGCCCCGCCGGGGCGGGGCCTTTTTTTCGAAAAGCCGAAGACGGCGGGCTACGCGGCCTTCAGTTGTCCCTTGGCCAGGCCCACGATCGAGGCGAAACCGTCCGGATCGTGGATGGCGATTTCAGAGAGCATCTTGCGGTTGAGCAGGAGCCCGGCCTTGGTGACCCCTTCGATGAACCGGCTGTACGTGATGTCGTGCGGTTTGCAGGCGGCGGCGAGCCGCGTGATCCACAGCGAACGGAAATCGCGCTTGCGCTCCTTGCGGTGCTTGGTCGCGAGGACCATCGCGCGGTCCACGGCCTCGGTGGCCTGTCGGAACCGCTTGCTGCGCCCTCCGTAGAACCCTTTGGCCAGTGTCAGGCGGCGTTTGCGGCGTTGGCGGGAAGCCGGTGCGTTGGTTGCTCGTGGCATGGTCTCAATCTCCCTGCGTTAGGCGCCCAGTAAATCCCGCAATTTGCGGGCGATCATGTCCGGCACCACGGCCGCGCGGCGCAGATGGCGCTTGCGTTTCCGCGATTTGCCGGCGGCGAGGTGGCTCTTGCCGCCATGCGGCCGGAGCAATTTGCCCGTGCCGCTGCGGCGGAAACGTTTGGCGATGGCTTTCTTTGTCTTCTGCTTGGGCATGTCGTCCAATCCTTTCCTGTACAGCCGTCCCCACAGGGCCGGTCCGATCCGCCTGCCCCGGCGGAAAGGGCCGATGTTGTAGGGAAAGCCCTCGGCGGCGTCCAGTACTTAATGCGCCGCGCCAAGATCCATGGAATCGCGCCCGGTTGCAGAAACGGCGGTTTGGCGTATCGTCCCGGCATGGAGGTCTGCATGAAAGCGATTGCGCATGCGTGTCTGCTGTTGCTCGCGGTGGCGACCGGCCCCGCCGCGAGGGGCGCCCTGGTCGAACAGGAGGTCGAATACCGCGCCGGGGAAACCGCGCTGCGCGGGTTCCTGGCCTACGACGATTCCAGCGAGGGGCCTCGGCCCGGCGTGCTGGTGGTGCACGAATGGTGGGGCCACAACGAATACGCCCGGCGTCGCGCCCGCATGCTGGCCGGTCAGGGTTACGTCGCGCTGGCGGTGGACATGTACGGCGAAGGCCGGCAGGCCGCGCACCCGAAGGACGCGGGCGCCTTCGCCGCCGAGGTGATGCAGAATATGCGGGTCGGCGTGGATCGCTTCCGCGCCGCGCGCGCGTTTCTCGAAGCGCAGCCGCAGACCGACCCGGCCCGCGTGGCGGCGATCGGATACTGTTTCGGCGGCGCCGTCGTCCTGCACATGGCGCGCATCGGCGAAGACCTCCGGCTGGTGGCGTCGTTCCACGGCAGCCTGGGCGCCCAGTCGCCCGCGCAGCCGGGCGTCGTCAAGGGCCGCGTCCTCGCTTATCACGGCGGGGCCGATGCGATGAGCACGGAGGAGACGGTGTCCGGCTTCGAGCAGGAGATGAAGCGGGCGGGCGTGAACCATGCGCTCGTGGTGTATCCCGACGCCCGGCACAGCTTCACCGTTCCCGAGGCGGATGCCAAGGCCGCGGAGTTCGACCTGCCGCTCGCCTACAACGCGGCGGCCGACGCGGAATCCTGAGACCATCTGCTGTCCGAATTGCGCCAGGCCTTTGCGCCCGCGCACCCGGATGGCCACACGAAGTAGACGAATGCGCGCACGCCCTCCATGGAATTCAGTCGGACTGGCGGCCCTTCTCGCGGGCGCCGCGGCGGGCGCATTGGCGGAGGAACCTATGCCGGAAACCATACAAATCTTTTCAGTGGCGTCGAACCGGTTGGTGGACGTCGAGCGCGTGGCGCGCTCCGAGACCGAATGGAAGCAACTCCTTTCATCCGCGCAATACCGCGTGCTCCGCCAACAGGGGACGGAGCAGCCGTTCACCGGCGCGCATTGCGAAAAACCAAAAGGGGCCGGAGTCTATCGCTGCGCGGGCTGCGCCACCGACCTGTTCGTGGTGGGAACCAAGTTCGAATCCGGCACCGGTTGGCCGAGTTTCTACGAGCCCGTTCACCCCAACAACGTCGGCGCCACGGTGGACCGCAGCCACGGCATGATCCGCACCGAGGTCCATTGCGCGCGATGCGGCGGCCACCTCGGCCACGTCTTCGACGACGGCCCGCCGCCCAGCGGACGACGCTACTGCATCAATTCCGCCGCGCTGGATTTCGTTCCAGCCGCGGATTAACCGGATCGGCCGCGTCGCCCGGCGCGTTCAAGCGCGTACACAACCCGCTGCGCGAAAAATAGATGCGAAGCGGGTTGGTTTCCGTTCTGTTTTTATGTTGAATCCTCGTAGCGCGGGCGAGCAGACTGCCCACCGTCATGGGGGAAGAAGGCATGAAACGCTTGCACTTGCACTTGCGCCGTGGCGCTCGCGTCTGGTTCGGGGTGTCTTTCGCCTTGAGTGCCGTCCTTTGTTGCGTCCCGGCGAAGGGCGATCTGATCGTTGACGTGGACGTTATCACGCCCGGCATCCAGACCGGTATTTCCGTGACTTCCGGATCCTCCGTCACGGTGCTCATGTATTATGACACCGCCCTCACCGGCCCGATTGCGTTTAACGCGTTTGGCGTTGATCTGAACTGGACAGGTTTGGGCTCCGCGGTGGCCCTGCCGGCATCGCCTCCGATGGCCGGTTCGCTGACAACGGTGGGCCCATTCGTGTTTGACCTCGTGTCGGGAGCGGGTCCGCTTCCGTTCGGCGCTCCGTTGATTTCAGCCGGGCTCCCCCCGGCAGCGGGCCTTTTTTCCATTGGCGGGGTCGGCCTGGTTGACTCTTCGGGCAGCTTATTCACGTTTGGCGGACCGCTGCCCGGCCCGATTGATCTGTTCGGCGTCACCTTCACCGTGTTGGGCGCTGTTGGCGAGACGATTGTCTTCACCCCGTCCGGCATCCTGACACCTGGCATTGGCGCCACGCCCGGCATCGGACCGTTCATTCCAGGCGGCGACCACTACCAGGCCCTTCCCGGCGCGCCGAGCGCGACCACCTTCGACGTCGCCGTTGCCGCCGGTGTTGTCACGATCGTGCCTGAGCCCGGGGTCCTGGCCTACGCGGTGCTCGGCATGCTGGTCATCGGCGGCGCCCGCCGATTCCGCGCCGCGTTCGCCTGAACGCCGCACGCAGCGCCCCGCCGAGTCGCGGCGCGTCAGGCATTTTCACCGCGAATTCCGCGAATTTCAGCGAATGGGAATCTCGAAATCGGTCTCGGCCATTAGGAAATTGGTCATTCGGAATTCGTCATTCGAAATGGGTCGCCCCCATTGGGATCGCCTCTAGTCTTCTCCGGCGGCGATGGCGTCGTCGTAGGAGTGGCGCGAGGCGCCCGACGAACCGGCGCCCATTGCCGCCGCGCGGATCACCCGGTAGCCCGCGCCGTCCTCGATGCCCGCCGGATCAAGGTCGGCCTTGTGGAACACGAGTTCGGGCGGCATCGCGCAATTCTTGCGGAACGCGCGCGGGACCGTCACGTGCAGCGGCCCGTCCGCGCGGGGACGAAGGCCGTGGATCATCTCGGCCGTCTCGTGCGAGTAGACGATTTGCGGCCGCCCCTCGCGGTCGCGCGACCAGAGGGACCAGATGACCAGCTCGGGCCAATCGGATTCCGGAAAATCCCGCAGGCGGTAGATGCCGCGCTGGACTTTTTCCCAGTGGCCCTCCCGCGCATGATAGACGTGCAGGCTGTCCGGATAGCCCGCCTCGGTGGCTTGCGCGGCGGTGAAATAACCCGCCTGCCGCCCGGCCATCGCGCGCAACTGGTCCTTCGGGGTCATCGTCCGATCAATACCGGAAACTGCTCTTCCCCACGAATTCGCGGAGGATCGAGGTCGGCGGCACGAGGTCCGCGGGGATGGACAGGAAGCTCGCGAGGAACTCCTGCATGCGCCGCGCCTCGACATAGGACGGGTTATCCGGTTTGACCTCGGCCAGCAGCGGCTCGACATGGGGTTTAAGCACCGCGAGCTCGTAATCGAGCGCGGAATTGAAGGCGATATCCGCCTCGCGCTGATACGGGAAAATCCAGGTCTTTTCGCCGCGGCGCACGCTGGGCCACATGTTCATCGTGACCGCCGCCGAGTGCCCGCGGAACTGGTGGTCCCGCACGAGCCGCCGCACCAGGCGGTTGTCGGTCGTGGAGATCCGGTTGCTGCTGTCGAGGTTGAGTTGGGTCAGCGCGCTGATGTAGATGCGGAATTTGCGCTCCTTCGACAGCTGTTCGGTCAGGCGCGGGTTCAGGCAGTGGATGCCCTCGAGGATGACCATCTGGTTCGGCGCGAGCTGGAGGCTGTCGCCCTTGTATTCCTGCCGCCCGATCTGGAAGTTGAAGGTCGGCAGCTCGACCCGCTCGTTCCCGTCGAGCCGGCGCAAGTGGTCGTTGAACAGCTTGAGGTCTATCGCCTCGATGTGCTCGAAGTCATTTTCGCCCTTGGCGTCCTTCGGCGTGTGCTCGCGGTCCACGAAATAGTTGTCCACCGAGATCGTGACGGGCTGGAGTCCGTTGACCCTCAGCTGCACGGCGAGCCGCTTGGCGAAGGTGGTCTTGCCCGAGGAGGACGGGCCGGCGATGCAGAGCCAGCGGATGCGGTCGCGGTGGTGCGCGACGTGGTCGGCGATCTGCGCGATCTTCTTTTCGTGCAGCGCCTCGGCGATGCGGATGAAGTCGGCGATTTCCTTGCCGGAGATGATCTCGTTGAGGCGTCCGACGTTGCTGACGTTCAGGATCCGGCCCCACTTCTTGTGTTCCTGGAAAATGTGGAAGAGCTGCGGCTCCTGGCGAAGCGGCGGGATGCGCGGCGGCACGCTGCGGTCCGGGAACTGGATCACGAAGCCCGGCTGCTGGCGGACCAGGCCGATGTGCGTCATCGCGCCGGTCGAGCCGGCGAGCGGGCCGTGCGAAAGGTCGGCGAACGCCCCGCACCGGTAGGTCACCACCTTCGGCGGGTTCCGGAACCGCAACAGGTTCAGCTTGTCCGGCTGCTCCTGCTGTTCGAACACGCGCACCGCGTCGGAATAGTTCAGCTTGTGCCGTTCGATGGGGATGTCCTGCGCGACGAGCTGCTTGAAGCGCTGCTCGATCGCGGCGAGCTGCTCGTCGCTGATCCCCTCCACGCCGTCCAGCTCGAAATAGCAGTAGAACCCGGATCCCAGGGAATGCTCGATCGAGAAATGCGCATGCGGGAAGAGTTCCTTCACGACCTTCGCGAGCAGGAAGGACGCCGTCGCGCGGTACACGCGCCAGCCCAGCGGATCGGCGAAGGTCAGGAAGCGGATGCGGCTGTCCACCTCGAGCTTGAATTCGAGCGTGACCAGCTGGTTGTTCACCACCGCGCCGAGATAGTGGCGGCCCTGCGCGTCGGTCCTGCCCGTGAGCAGCGTGGAGACCGGCGTGTCAATCGGGCATTCCGCGCGGCGTCCGTCATCGAGCGTGACGACGATGTTCGGCTTCTTCATGGGGTCCCCACGGGCATGGGCCGGCTCATTTCTTTTTCGAGGGCGCCGGCGGCGCGGCGGCGGGCGCGGCGTTCTTCCGCATCATCACCTGCTGGATGATCATCAATACGTTCTGGGTGGTCCAGTAGAGCGCGAGACCCGCGGCGAAGTTGTAGAGGAAGAACAACATCATGCCGGGCATCATCACGGCCATGATTTTCTGCTGGGCCGGGTCGCCGGCGCTCGGCGAGAGCTTCATCTGCAGGAACATCGTGCCCGCCATCAGCAGCGGCAGGATGTTGAGCGGAAGGCCGAAGGGCAGCAGGCCGGGCAGCAGGTTCTCCGGCTCGCTCAGGTCCTTGATCCACAGGAAGTCCGCGAAACGCAGCTCGATCGCGCTGCGCAACACGACGAACAGCGCGATGAAGACGGGGATCTGGACCAGCATCGGCAGGCAGCCGCCGAGCGGGTTGACCTTGTGCTCCTTGTAGAGCGCCATGATCTCCTGTTGCTGCTTCTGCGGGTTGTCCTTGTGTTTCGCGCGGATCTGGTTGACCAGCGGGGCGACCGCGGCCATGCGCTTCATGCTCTCCGTGCTCTTGTGCGTGATCGGCCAGAACAAGGTGCGCACGATGAGCGTGAGCAGGATGATCGCGATGCCGTAGTTGTGGGGCGGCAGGTGGTCGTGGATGAAGTTCAGCACGCGCAGCAGCAGCTTGCCGATCGGGGCCCACATGCCGAACTCCATCACGTCCACCTGGTGCAGGCGCAGCGCGTGCAGTTCGCTGAATTTCATCGGGCCGGCGTAGAGCGTGCAGGCGCGCTCGAAGACCTGGCCGGGTTCGAGCCGTTGCGGGGCGAGTTCCACGGACGCGCCGACCTCGACCACCTCGGTCATCTTGCGCGGCGCGAACGCGGGGTCGGACGTTTCGCGAGGGGCGGGCGCGCGCCGGGCGTGGAGGAAGGCCCGCTCGCCGCCGCCGTCCGGCGTCAGGATCTGGACGAAATATTTGTTTTTCGCCGCGACCCAGTCCACCGGGTTGTCGTGAGGCGGCAGGTCCAGGGCCGGCGGGAGGCCCGGGCGTTCGAGGTCTTCCATCTCCTGCGTGAAGAACTTCGGGATCTTGGCGCCCCAGTGCTGGACCTTTTCGCCGCCGGGCGAGAGGGAGTCCACGCCGAGCGAGACGACACCCGCGCCGTCCTTGCGCCCGGGCTCCCGGCCCATCGGGCCGGTGCGCAGCCGCGCGGCGGGCAGGTCCACCGGCGCGTCGCCGGCGAGGCTGAACCGGTCGGTGGCGCGCAGCACGAATCCGTCGTCCAGCGAAAGGGTTCGTTCGAGCCGAAGCCCGTCCGGGCGCGTGCGCGTGAAGCGCACGGTCTGCCCCCCGGCATCGGCGGCGACGGCGAAATCGAAGGCCGCGCCCAGGCCGGGCAGATTGTCGTAGGCGAGCGCCGCCCGCCCGCTGAAATCGAGCGCCATCGGCCCGCTGTCCTTCGGGAGGCTCTGGCGATATTCCTTCAGCGTGACCGCGCGGAGCCCGCCGCCGCGCGTGGTGAAGACGAATTCCGCGCGTTCGTTCGAGAGGGTCACCAGTTGTTCCGGGACCTGGTCGGCGGGCGGCGGTTCCTCGGGCGCCGGGGCGGGGGGCGTCGGGGCGGGCCGCCCGGCCTCCTCCTCCGGCGCGGCCTTGAGCTCGGGAACCGGCGTGGCGGCGACAGCTTCGTCGGCGGGGGAGGCGAGTTTCGCCGCGGCCGCCTCGGCCTTCGCGCGGTTGGCCGCGACGTGGTCGGGGAAGAATTTTTGTGCGATCAGCCGGTCCGCCACCGGCCACGCGAAGAGCAGGGCCAACAGGGCGACAAAGGGCCAGATGTCTTTTCTGTTCATTGCCATGGGATCATCCTCGATTCGGTTCGGCGCCGGGCGGAACCAGGTCCACGCCGCCGCGGTGGAGCGGATGGCATTTGCACATCCGCTTGAACGCCAGCCAGCCGCCGCGCAGTGCGCCGTGCCGGGCAATGGCCTCGAGGCCATAGGCCGAACAGCTCGGATAGAACCGGCAGTTCCCGCCCACCAGGGGGGACAGGGACCACTGGTACATCCGGATCAGGCCCCGGGCTCCGGCCCGCGCGGCGTTGGATAGCGATGGTTTCATGTCTTCGGGGGGGGGCACGCGGCCGGATCATCCGCCAGTCCGGCGCGTTGCGCCAAGGCGATTAACTCCCGTTCTATATCCGCCCATTTCATCTTCAGCAGGGCCGCTCGGCCGACGAGGACGACGTCCGCCGCGCCGGAGAAGCGGCGCCGGTTCCGCCGGTACACCTCGCGCAGCAGGCGCCGGGCACGGTTCCGTTGCACGGCGCCACCCACTTTGCGCCCGGTGACCACGCCCAACCGGAGGCAGCCCTCGGGGCGGGGCAGCAGGTAGAGCACCATGCCGCGCCCGACCGCCTTGCGCCCCGCGTCGTAGGCGGCCCGGAAGTCGGATGACCGGGTCAGGCGCTGGCGCCGCGCCAATCCCTGGTCCGGCCCGGCCATGGTTCCCTCAGGCGCGGACGAGTTCCTTGCGGCCCTTCTGGCGCCGGCGCTTGAGCACCTGCCGGCCGTCGCGGGTCTTCATCCGTTTGCGGAACCCGTGGGTCCGCTTGCGTTTGATCTTGGAAGGTTGGTACGTCCGCTTCATGGTCGTTTCCTTTGCAAACGCGCGACCGTAGCGGGGCCGGGTGGGAAAGGCAAGGAATAGAAGCCGGGACATTCCCCGGTTTTTGTTTGCCCCCACCGGCCTTGCGCCGGCTGTCGCGTTGTGCGAACGACTTGCACTTTTTCCGCGCCGAAACAGGGGATGGTCCCGATGGAAACTGACCGGCGCCGCAAGAAGACGCCCGCCCCACGCGGCGGGGGGGCGCCCGCCCCGTCACCGGGGCCCGGGCAGGATCGCGTACTGGAGGGACACGACGACCTTCGCCGTCTTTTCGATCGTCGTCGTGTCGTACAGGCCCCAACTCGAGGTCTCGGTCGAAAGCGGGGCGGTGATCTGGATGACGCCCTGCTGGGCGGAGACCAGTTCCCCCACGCGCCCGCCGCTGTTCTCCGCCATCACGCGGGCGCGCTGGTACCCGTCCTCGGTCGCCTTCGCCAGCAGATCCCGCTTCAGCGTCTCCATGGACGTCAGGAGGAACTCCGGCGCGGAAACGTTCAGGTCTATCCCCTCGGCCAGGAGGTTGGGCAGATCCAGACTCGCTTCGTAGATCTTGTCCACGGCGCCGGATTGGACCGTGATCGTCTGGTAGAGATCGAAATATTCGATCTCGTTCGTGTCCTTGCCCTGCGCGTCCTTGCGGAGAATCTTGCGCTGCTCGGGCGCCAGCAAGCGGATGTCGGCCTCCGCGAACCCGCGCGCGCGCAGCGCCTCGAGGATGCGCTGCCGCCGATGCTTGAGGGTCTCGATCGCTTCCGCCTGCGCGGCGCCGCGCGCGCCGACGGTGACGGTGAATTTGCCCGCGTCGGAGCGGACCTCCTTCTCCGCGTAGCCCTTGACCGCGATGGCCTGCTCCTGCTTGACGCGGACGAAGAACCTGGAGAGCACGCGCGCGGAGCCCACGAGCGCCGCCGCCAGCACCAGGACAATGAGCGTGAGCCGCGCGAAGTTCATGGGACCTCAGTGGCGGACGACGTGCGTGCCGTGGCCGAAGAAGATCTCCGCGGCCTCCATCATCGTCTCGGACAGGGTCGGGTGCGCGTGGATGGTCAGCTTGAGATCGTCCGCTCGGGCCGCCATCTCGACCGCCAGCGCGCCCTCGGCGATCATCTCGCCGGCGCCGACGCCGACGATGCCCACGCCCAGCACCTGTTCCGTGTGCGGATCGAGCACCAGCTTGGTGAGGCCTTCATTGCGGCCGAGCGTGGTCGCGCGCCCCGAGGCCGCCCAGGGAAAACTGGCGACCTTGATCTCGCGGCCGTCCTGCTTGGCCTGCCACTCGGTCAATCCGCACCACGCCATCTCGGGATCGGTGAAGACGACGGCCGGGATCGCGCGCGGATCGAAGACGGACGGATGCCCCAGGATGGCCTCAACCGCGACGCGGCCCTCATGCGACGCCTTGTGGGCCAGCATCGGATCGCCGGCGACGTCGCCGATGGCGAAGATGTTGGACTCGGCCGTCCGGCGCTGCTTGTCCACCTTGATGAAGCCCTTCGGGTCCACCTGGACCTTGGTGTTCTCCAGCCCGATGTCCTCGGTGTTCGGGCGCCGGCCGACGGAGACCAGCACGCGGTCGAACTCCTGCACCGGCTCCTCCACGTGCAGCCCCTCGAACTTGACCTGGATCTTCCGGCCCTTCTCCTTCATCTCCACGACCTTCGTCTTGAGCAGGGTCTTGTGGAATTTCTTCTCCAGGACGCCGATGAGGACGTTGGCGAGGTCGCGGTCCGCGCCGGTCAGGAGCTGCGGCAGCATCTCGACGACCGTCACCTTGCTGCCGAGCGCGGAATACACGCTGCCCAGCTCGCATCCGATGTAGCCGCCGCCGACGACCAGCAGCGAACCCGGGATGTCGGGGATGTCGAGCGCCCCGGTCGAATCCATGATGCGGTCCGACGCGACCTTCATGTTTCCGGGGATGGCCGGGCGCGATCCCGTGGCGAGGATGCAGTGGTCGAACGTGATGTCCAGCGGCGCCCCGTCCTTGCGTTCCACGCGCGCGGCGTTCCGCGCCACCAGGCGGGCGCGGCCCTGGACGAGGTTGATCTTCCGTTTCCGGGTCAGGACCCCGAGCCCGCCGGTGAGCTTGGCGACCACTTTGTTTTTCCAGTCGCGCATCCGGTCGAGGTCAATCTTCGGCTCCGCGTAGGTCAGCCCCCAATGCGCCGCCTCGCGCGCCTCGGTGATGACGCGCGCCACGTGCAGCAGCGCCTTCGAGGGGATGCAGCCCCGGTACAGGCAGACGCCGCCGGGATTCGCGTCGAGGTCAACCAGCGTGACGTTCAGGCCGAGGTCCGCGGCGAGGAAGGCGGCCGGGTATCCGCCCGGTCCGCCGCCGATCACGAGAAGGGGGGCATGGATGGTTTCTGTGCTCACGGCGATTAGCCCTCCAGGGAAAGCAGCACCGGATTCCGGATCGCGTCGCCGATCCACTGCAGGAAGCGCGCGCCGTCCGCCCCGTCAATCAACCGGTGATCGAAGGAGAGCGACAGCGGCAGCATCAGGCGCGGCTGGAAGAACCCGTTGATGAGCACGGGTTCGTGGGCCGCGCGGCCGACGCCGAGGATGCCGACCTCGGGGTGGTTGATGATCGGCGTGAAGAAACCCCCGCCGATCCCGCCGAGGTTGGTGATGGTGAAGCAGCCGCCCGTCATGTCGTCCGGGCTGAGCTTGCGCGCCTTCGCGCGGTCCGCCGCGCGCTGCAGCTCGACGGCCAGCTGGATCACGTTCCGGCGATCCACATCGCGGAGCACCGGGACCATCAGGCCCCGCTCCGTGTCCACGGCGACGCCCACGTTGATGTACTTCTTGACCACCTGCTCGCCGCGGGCCAGGTCGAGGCTCGAGTTGAACTTCGGGTGGACCTTGAGCGCCGAGGCGGCGATTTTGACGAGGAACGCCGTGAGCGTGAGTTTCGCGCCGGCGGCCTCCGCCTTGCGCTTCGATTCCTGGCGCAGTTTCTCGAGTTCGGTGATGTCCACCTTGTCGTGGAGCGTCACGTGCGGGATGGTGTTCCAGCAGAAGGCCATCTGCTCGGCCGTCGCGACGCGCACGTTGTTGAGCGGTTGCCTCTCGACCTCGCCCCAGCGGGAGAAATCGGGCATCGGCGCGTTCGCGGCCTTGCCCGGCTGCCGGGCCATGCCCGCATGGATCGCGCGCGAGTGGGCCTTGACGTCGTCCACCGAAACGCGGCCGCCCGGTCCGGAACCCGGCACCGACACGATGTCCACACCGATCTCGCGGGCGAATTTCCGCGTGGACGGCGAAGCGGACGCGGCCGCTCCGGACGTCGTGGCGACGGGCGCCGGCGCC
>CAYMCD010000089.1:0-13328 GCA_964388845.1 uncultured Verrucomicrobiota bacterium | reverse complement strand
GCGCCGCAACTACCGCGCGGGCGTCCGGCTCCCGTAGCGGGGCCGGATGGGTTGGCAGTTTGACGCCGCGTCGAATTCGCCGCGCGGGGTCAGGCAAAGGCGATGCACGAAGGCGAGCCGGCGTCCGCGGAGGTCTCCTCCGCGCGGAGTTCGAGCGGGACGGCGCGGATTCGGTGGCCGTCCTGGTAGGCGATGAGCAGCCAGCCGCCGCCGGGGCTGAACGCGATGTCGCGCGGGGTGCGGTCGGTCGGTCGGTCGGGGGATACCACGCGTTCGAGCCGGGGATCCCCTTCTCGATCAAGTCCGAACAGCGCCACGCGGTGGCCGTTCCGCTCGCTCACGGCCAGTCGGCCCCCGCCGGGATGCAGCCGCAGGCCCGCGCCTCCGCCGGCTCCTTCCAAACCGGTCAGTTCCCGCATTCGGATCGTGCGGCGCAACGTCAGCGCGCCATCGCCCGGCCGGACGTCATACACCAGCAGGCGCGGATCGAGTTCCGTCACGACGTAGAAGATCGGAAGACGCGGATGAAAGAGTCCGTGCCGCGGTCCGCTGCCGGGCGGCGCGGGCACGCGCGCCGGCGCGCCGAGCCGTCCGCCCGCGTACGGCGGATGCACCCACACCGCGTCGCTGCCGAGATCGCACACGCAGACGTGGCCGGTCCACGGCGAGACGGCGACGTGGTGGGCGTGGGCGCGCGTCTGACGATCGGTGTCCGGGCCGCTTCCTTCATAAGCGTGGACATCGGTCGGACCCGCGAGCCCTGCGCCGGCGAGCGAGTACGCGGCGAGGCGGCCGTCGAGGTAGGACGCGGCAAAGGCCGTGTCGCCGGCGGCCGCGACATGGCAGGTCGCGAGGCCGTCCGACGACGCGTCGCCGCGCGGGATCAGCGGGCCGGTATCGGTCAGCCCGAAACGCAGAACGCGGCCCGGCGCGCGGAACGTTTCCGAGACGGCGAGCAGGTCGCCGTGTCCGGCCGCGCACAGCCAGGAGGGGTTGACGGCGCCGGCGCACGGCTCGGGCGGCGCGAAGCGGCCGGCCGTCTCGTCAAACCACGCGCGCAGGATGCCGCGCCCGCGGGCATCCGCGAAGAACGGCGCGCCGTCGGTGTAGCCGCCGAAGAACACGCGCGGCATGTCACATGACCCCGTAGCGGTCCCACACCTCGCGCGTCGGCATGCCCTCGCGGATCTTCTTCGCGACCATGTTCTCGGCGCGGACCTTCTCGAGCGCGCGGCGGACGGTCTCCTCCTCGGCGGCGCGCGGAATGGCGACGACGCCGTCCACGTCGCCGAACAGGAGGTCGCCGCTCTCCACGCGGACCCCGTTGGAGAATTCGATCGGGCAGCGGAAGTCAATCACCCGTCCGCGCACGCCCTGGTCCTGGCCGTAGGGTCCGTACGAGAACGTGGGGAAGGCGAGGCGCTCGATGCCGCGCGTGTCGCGGCTGAAGCCGTCAATGACCGCGCCGACGGCGCCGCAGTGCATCGCGCGGGTGCTCATCAGTTCGCCCCAGCAGGCGTAGGCGCCGCGGGCGCCGGCGCAGGCGTAGATCTCGCCGGGCCGGAGGCTGTCGAGCGCGTCGAACATCAGGCCGAACGCGGCCTCGCGGTTTTCGTGCGCGATCCGGGTCTCGGCGCAGTCGGCCTCGAGCACGGTCATCGCGCGGCCGACGGCGCGCATCGCGGGGAACAGCGGGCGGATGCGGGGCGGCAGGAACTGGCGGCGGAAGCCCATGCGATCGAGCACGTCGCCGATCACGCACGAAAAGAGTTCGCGGCGGATCGTGTCGAGAAGGTCCGGGTCGTCGCGGAAGGTGGTCATGGTGCGCCCTTGTGGATGCGGTCGAGTTGCGCCTTGAGATAGCCCATCGCGTACGCGATGCCGGCGTGCCACGGCGCGGCGCAGGTCATCTGCGGCGCGTGGTCCGGGATGATCACGCCGGTGTAGCCGCAGTCGCGCAGGATCGCGAGCACGCGCGCGATGTCCACGTCGCCGTCGTCAATGAACGTCTCGCAGTAGCGCGGCACGCGGCCGCGCACGTTGCGCAGGTGCACGTAGCCGATGCGGCCCTGGCGGGCGTAGCGTTCGACGCAGCCGTAGAGGTCGTCGTCCGCCATTTCGGCCAGCGTGCCGACGCAGAACTCGAGCGCGTTCGCGGGGCTCGGGTCGAGGTCTATGAGCTTCTGGTAGAGCGCGTGGCGGTGCACGAGGCGCGGCTGGCGGCGGACCATCGGGAGCGGGGGATCGTCCGGATGCGCGGCGAGGCGGAGGCCCCGCCGTTCGGCCGCCGGCAGGACGGCGCGCAGGAACACGGCGAGCCGGTCCCACAGTTCCTCGTGCGCGATGGTCGGCTCGACGCCGGGCGGGGCGTTCGGGTCATAGACCATGTTCCAGATCATGCCCTTCGGAATGGGCTCGGTCAGGTCGGGCGTGTCGGCGCCGTCGAGGCCGACCGCGCCGGCGTCGCCGCGGGTGCGCAGGTGCGCGCGGCCGGTGACGCCGCCGAGGCTGAAGTTGTAGCCGAAGACTTCGATGCCCGCGTCGGCGAAGATCTCGATTTGACGGCGCGCCTGTTCGAGCTGCTCGTCGCGCCGGGGCCCGGCGAGCAGGATGTCGTGCCACTGCGCGGGATCGAAGTTCTCGACGCCGTGGAAGCGGAGGCCGTGCCGTTCGAGGTCGCGGCGGATCGCGAGCAGCTCGTCGAGCGGCCACAGGCCGGGATGATCGGCCACGCCCCAGCCCTGCCGCCGTTCGCCGACCGGCTGGTCCACCCGGCCGGCGCCCGGGTCGGACTTCACGCCGTAGTCGCAGAGGTGGACAATGATGTCGGTGGCGCCGCATTGCCGCGCGAAGCGGTAGTGCGCGTCGTTCAGCATGTGGCGGTAGAGGCCGAGTCCCAGTCGCATGGCGGTCATCCCAGTTTCGGCAGGCTGACGCCCGCGTCCACCTGCAGCACGTGCCCGTCCACCTCGTCGGCGAGCGGGGAACAGAGGTACACGAACGCGTGGGCAATCGCCTCCGGACTGTTCCGCGCGCCGAGCGGGGAGATGCGGTCCACCCACGCGCGGTACGCCGGGTCCGTGTCGTACATCCGCTTCGAGCTGCCCGCGGCCACGTTGCCCGGCGACACGGCGTTCACGCGGATGCCGTGTTCCGCGTATTCGAGGGCCATGTTTTTCGCGAACATTTCCAGTCCGGCCTTGCTCATGACGTACGCGGCGATGCCGCGCATCGGAATGCGGCTGATGTAGGAGGACGTGAAGATCAGGTGCCCGCGGATCCGGCGCGCGACCCAGTGCCGGAGCGTCTCCCGCGCGAAATAGGTCTGGCCCATCAGGTTGAACGCCACGATGCGGTCGAACGCCGCCCGGTCGCATTCGGCGAAGGACTGGATGGCGGTGCCGCCCGCGTGGCCGAGGGCGACGTTGATCCCGGGATGCGCCGTAAAAATGGCCGCGCAGACGGATTCGACCGAGTCCGGGTCCGCGACATCCATGCGGTAGTACGCCGTGTCCGCGAGGCCCCATGCCTCCAGCCGCGCGCGCGCCGCGTCCGGCGTTTCAATATCCGTCGCGACGATTGTCGCGCCCCGGGTCCGCAGGGCTTTCAGTATAAATTCGGCGATCGCGCCGCAGGCGCCGGTGATCAGGACCACCTTGTCCGACAGGTCCACATCCGGCGTCCGCTGCATACGCGCCCCGCGGTCAGACGAATTCCAGGCTTCCGAAGAAAACCGGCTGGTGGAACGACCAGCCCTCGCCGACCGGCGACCACATCGCCCAGTGCGGATGCGAGGTGCGATCCCCGCACTTGTAGAAATTGGCCCGCCAGATCTGCCCCGGCAACGGGCCGAGCGGCCCGACAAAGGCCTCCAGGATATCCGCCGGGATCACGGCCTCCAGCGACCAGCGCACCGGCTCCGCGATCTCCGGATCCACCACCGCCGGCAGGGAAGACGCGATCCGCACCCGCCGGCCGAGTTCCCACGGGACCGCCTCGCACCCGAGGAATCCGTTCGGGCCCGGCGTCGGATCCGTCACATAATGCAGCAGGAGCGTCCCGCCCGCGTTCATCTCGAAATTCAGGTAGCCCCGGTCCGGCTTCGGCTGCACGAAAAATTCCACGCAGCTGTCGCCGCATACCGAGTCCTGGTAATCGCGGCACACCGAGCGGACATACCGGTCCTCGACCTCGAAGCGCAACAGCAGGTTCCGGTCGGCGTCATACCGCAGCCGCGCGCGGACGCGCGGACGGTGGCTCGATCCCCGCTGCTGGAAATGGTTCAACGCGAGCCAGTCGCCGTCGGCCCCATTCCCGTGCGGGCGCACGCAGTAGGCGATGTCGTCCGCGGTGATCGTCGGATTCGAATTCATGCGCGACATTCAACTCCGCCCGCCGCGCCGTGTCAATAGCGGCTTGTATAATACGTATGAGCGACCGCGGGCTCCCGGCGCCCCGGTCGCCCTGCGCGCGCCCATGCGCGCGGCTTCAGGAGTTCGACGCCTCGCGGTCCGGCTCGATCCGGATCTCCTTGGCGGGGATCGCGCCCGCGGCCACGTCCAGGAACGGGCGGCCGTTGCGGATGCCGACCGTGCCGTAGCCGGTCGCCGTGGCGAGAAAACAGCGGAAATCGCCCGCGATCCGCGGCTTCAGGTGGAGGACCCGGTCCACGGCGTCGTACCGAGCGCCCGTGAGGCCCTGGAGCAGGGCATAGCTGGACATGGCCCGGGCGTACCAGTGGCCGCACTCGTACTCGTCGAAGGGGTTCCGCGCGCGGCCGTCGTGGCGGGCGCGGCACGTGCGGACGATGTCGAGTCCGGCCTCGACCTCGCCCATCATCATCAGATGCGACGCGACCTGGTATTCGACGCCGGTCCAGACCTCGTCCGAGTACACGAACGGAAGCGAGAGTCGGCCGCCCTTGGGCCACGAGCAGAGCAGCAGGCCGCCCTCGGTCCCGCAGGCGTAGCCGGGCCGCTGTGTATTGGTGTGCGCGGAGAGGTCGCGTTTGAGGTTGTGCCGGTGCACGGCCCGCAGGTGGGAAAGGACCTTGGCCGGGGCGACGACCTGGCCCAGGCCGCACACCAGCGCCAGCCAGCAGCCGAGGACGCCATCGGACAGGCAGCCGGCGCCGTACTGGTACTTCGGCCCCTCCCGTTGGAGCAGGGCGCGCGCCTCGGGGGAGTAGTCGCCCACCATGCTTTTCATTTCGGTGGGGTCCGGGGCCCGCAGCTTTTTCCACTCGATCTTCTGGATGAAGTACTCGCCGTCCCACAGCCCGGTCTCCATCCGGGCCCTGCCCCGTTCGAGCAGGGCGGCGTAGGCGGAGACGTCGTCGCCCAGCGCCCGGCCCATCGCGACGGCGGCCATCAGCGCGGCCAGGTAGAAGCTGGTGCACATGCCGTTGGGACCCCAGAATTCTATGTCGTACGTGTTGTGGTGCGGCTCTTCGAGCCAGCCCTTGCGGTCCGGATCCCAGGTCGCGATGCAGTAGTCGAGGCTCTGGCGCGCCCTCGGCCAGAGCCCGCGCAGCCACGCGGTGTCCCCGCCGATCCGCCAGTCGCGATGGAGTTTCACGAGGCCGCCGAGCTGGCCGTCGGCCGCGGCGGGAAAGTCGGTTTCTTCCGGCCGGATCGGCAGCGCGGCGCGGAAGTTCTGTTTGCCGCGGGCGTCCTGCGCGGCGCCGAACTCGGTCTCGCGCAGGCTTCGTTCGAGGGCCGGGAACAGGTGCGGCACGGCCTGGGCGTAGTTCCAAACGTGTGTGCACGAACCGGGGCAGCATCCGGTGTTGTCGCAGCACCCCTCCCAGCCCCACAGCCGGCCGTCGGTCTGGCGCAGCACTGTGGGCGACTTGAGAATGGAAAGATTCGCCGACACCGCCTCGACCACCGCGTCCGGCAGCGTCGTGTCGTGGAAGCAGTCGCTGAACCGGCGCGTGGCGGATCGGAGCCTCGCATACTCCGCCCGCCAGAACGCGCCCACCTCGTCAATGCCCGCGAAGCGGCCCGCGTACCACGGGCGGTGTCCGTCCCCGGCCGGGGCGGGGGTCGCCTCCATGCCGCCCTTGCCGCACCGGATTTCGCCGCCGCCGACATACCAGGCCAGGCGCAGGACAATCGTCTTCGAGCCGCCCGGCGCGAGGCTGAACGGAACGGCGAGCGTGGCGCCGGGCGCGGCGTCGCCCTCGGTCAGCGGCGGCCGGGCGATGCACTCGCCGCCGGCGATCTCTTGCCACGCCATCGTCAAACCGTCCCACCAGCCGCCGCGGAACCAGGCGTGGTTCACCCGCGCGCGGGGATCGTCAACGGCGGCCATGAACGCGCCCTCTTCCCAGGGCTTGTCCTTTCCGCCCCCGCTCCAGAGCGTGAAGCCGCCGGGCGCGGGCCGGATCCCCCGCGGGTTGTCGCCCACCGCCATGAAGTTCCGCGCGCTCCACGAGAAGACCGCCTCGACCCGGCGGGCCGATGGATTTTCAAAGCGGTACTCCAGCGCGCAGACGGGAAGGCTCGATGCGTCGGCATCCCCCGGCTCGAACGGGCTCCAACCGGTGCAGCGCGCCGCCAGCGGCACGGCGCGGTCTTCGAGCGCGACCGTGCCGAAGGGGAAGCGGGCGTCGAACCGCGCGCCGCGGAAGCGCGGGAGCCCGTACGCGGCGCCCGCCGCGCCGTTCGCGCAGCCCGGTCGGCCGAAGAGCTTCCAGCGCGGGACCGGCCCCTCGAGGACGCGCGCCACGTTCGGTCCCGTTCCGGCGCGCTTGACGCAGAGGGCCGCGAACATGACGGGCTCGTTGAATACCTGCGGCTGGTTGCGCAGCGAAACGTGCGAGAGCGCGCCCGAGCCTTCCAGGCAGATCATGCCCGCGCCCATACCGCCCATCGGAAAGGCCACCCGGCCCAGGCATTCGCCGGAATAGGACAGCCCGCGCCCGGCGGAATCCGGCGTGGATGCCGTCCGTTTGCGCGTCCCGCCGGATCGGACCGCCTTGCCTCTTTTCCTGGATTTCATCCGTCCTCCTCTTGTCCGGCCGCCCGAAAGCCGATCTCCGGCGCGCAAGGATACCAGACGACCGCGACGGCCGGCACAACAGAGTGGGGCGCGGTCCCCCGGCGCGGCGCGGCCGGCTAAATTATTATTGCATCATACGTATGAGGAATGGAAGTATCCGCCCCCATGAACAACTTTATCGGCTTTCACTACGACATCGCGCGCGGCGCGTACCTGCGGCCCGCCACGTTCCACGAGACGATCCGGCACGCGGCGCGTTGCGGCTACACGCACTTCCTGCCGTACATCGAAAACATGATCCGGCTGCCTTCGATGGAGAAGGCGTGCCCGCCCTGCGCCTATACGGCGGAGGACTGGCGCGCGTTCCAGGCGACGGCCGACGCGGCGGGGATCGAGCTGGTCCCGCACTTCAACGTGATCGGCCACCTCGAGCACGTGGTGCCGGTCTATCCGGAGCTGGGCGGCGAGGCCGCGCCGGGGTGGGCGGACATGGATCCGACGAGGCCGGCGGCGCGCGCGTGGGCGCTGCGCTGCATCGAGGAGTTCTGCGCGTTCTCGCGCAGCGAGTATTTTCTCATCGGCGCCGACGAGTGGCAGCCGCCGAAGGCGCTGCTGGAGCGGCCGGGCTTCGACGTGGCCGCGGCCTGGGCGGACCAGGTGAACGCGGCGGTCGAGCGGGTCGTCGCGCTCGGGCGCAAGCCGATCGTCTGGCACGACATGCTGGTGCACTTCGCCGCCGCCATCCCGCTCCTCTCGCGCGACGCCGTCATCGCGTTCTGGTTCTATGACGAGGACTCGGACTACCCCGTGATCTCCGTCCTGCGCGACCACGGCTTCCGCGTGCTGATGGCCTCCGGTTTGACGTCCGCGCCCTGCATCATGACCCGGCGCGGCGTCCGCGCGATCGAGACCGCGCGCCGCGCGGCCGCGACGCACCGCGCCGACGGGATCATGGTCACCACCTGGAGCGACTGCCGCTGGGAACTCGAACGGTTCAACATGACCGCCGTCGCCGCCGTGCTGCGCGGCGAGCCGCCGCCGCCGCTCGTGGACACGCTGACGCTGTACAACGTCCGCGAGCGCCTGGATGTGGAGGCGGAGCTGGCGCGGGGCCTCGAAGCCGCGCGCCGCAACGGCGAGGCCGAGCTGGCGGACGTGCTCGACGCGGAACAGCGCGGGGACACGGCCAAACGCCTGGCGCTCTACGATCGCCACCATTATCCGCACGGACCGCTGTACCGGGAGTTGTGCGACCCCCCGCCGCCGCCCCGCGCGTGGTCCGACGCCGCCCCGGTCCCGCCCGCGCCCGGCGCGCCGGCGTTCGGCCTGGTCGAGTCCGGCGGCCGCTACCGGTTTTTCAACGGCGACGAACGCTTCGACATCTGGCCGGCGTATGGCGCCAGCCTGGAGGGCTGGAGCGTCGCCGGCCGCGAGGTGATTCCCGCCTCGATCGCCGCGCGGCGCGACCAGCTCCTGCCGCCGGGCGGATACCGGAGTTTTACCTCCTGCTGTGGTCTGCGCGCCATCTGGGCGCTGGGCACGCACAGCAATCCCTCGATCCTCTGGCAGTATCCCTACGCGGCGCGGATCGTCGAATCCGGTCCGGACCGCGTCGTGGCGGAATTCACGCGGGCGTTTCCCCAGGTGGACATCCGCATCCGCGTGACCGTCGAGCGCGGCGCGCCGGGCTTCCGCTACGAGGTGCGCGGCATCAACCGGCTCGAACACGCGCGCGCCGCGTTCAACTTTAACCTGCCGCTGACGATCGGGCGCGCGGATGTCGAGGGCATGGCGATGCGCTGGCGCGCGGAGGACGGGTCCCCGCGGGAAACCACCCTCGCGCGGGAACGCGTCGCCGCGTTCGCCCTGCCCGCCCGCGGCCCGCTGACGCTGGCGGCGACGGCGTGGACACTGGACATCGAGGCCGATCCCGCAGAGACGGCGCTCTATTTCGTGGATTGGTGCCCCGGGTTCATCACGCCCGACATCCACGGCGTCTATCGCCCGCGCGCCTTGAACGAGGAAGTCAACGTCGCCTGGAGGTTCACATGCCGTCCCGCCTGATCCGGATCCTGCTCGCCCTGCTGGCCCCGGCGGCCGCGCGCGCCGAGGCCGACGCCCCGGTCGCGCTGGGCCTCGCGCACGTCGAGGCCGCCCAGCACGATGCGGAGTATCCCACCAACACGCCGGCGGTGGCGGTGTACCGCGAGCGGGGCGTGGAGCTGTCGCTGATCGAATGGCAGCAGTTCTATGCGTACGACCAGACGGAGGACGAGCTGCTGGCCTCGCTGCGGCGGTTCCACGTCGTGCATCTGCCGACCACGTTCGAGAGCCCCGCGCTCCAGCGGTTCAAGCCGGAGTTGGAGAAACGCGGGCCGGTCGTCGGCGCCGCGCTGAAGCGGTACGTCGAGGAGGGCGGCGGCCTCTTCCTGCAGCCGCAGCCCGTGCGCTACCCCAACACGGACGACATCAAATACTGGAACCTCGTGCTCGCGCCGCTCGGCCTGCGGATCACCGGCGAAGGATTGTTCGACGAAACGCACTCCTACACCGGGCGCACGCTGTTCACGGCTTCGTTCTGGTGGACCACGAACATCGTCGCGCACCCCGCGACTGAAGGGGTCTCGACGCTTTACCTTCCGATGAACGGCGCGGGTGTGTATCCGGGCGTCACGGGGATCGAATTCGGCGAGGGCTGGGAGGTCGTCGCCCGCGGCCTGCCCGAGGCGCGCACCTACGGCTGCGACAGCGACAACGTGCTCCGGCTCACGCTGCCCGGCTCGGTCACGTCCGCGCCGCCGGTGGCCGCCGTGCGCGCGCTGGGCGGGGGGCGCGTCTTCGTCCTGCCGGTATCCGAGCTGTTCACCGGCATGAATTTCAACCGCCCGCGCTGGTTGAACACCGTGGAGACCGAGGGCGATCCCGCGTCGGGCCGGCGCAGCGACCTGCAGCGCCTCCAGATCAACGCCTATCGCTGGCTCGCCGAAACGGCCCGCGCGAACCCGGCGTTGGGCGCGCACCGGCGGCCGGCCTACGAGCCGGTCGCCTTTCCCGAGTCGGTCGAATACGAGTCGGCGACGTTCGAAAAGGCCCCGGCCCGGCTGCGCGGCATTTACGGCGCACGCTCCAGCTACGGCGGCGGCGAAGGAACGGTCGCGGAGTATGTCGCCGCGGCGAAGGCGGCGGGTCTCGCCATGATCGTGTTCGCCGATCCCCTGGAGAACCTGACGCCGGAGACGCTGGCGAAACTGAAGGCGGACTGCATCGCCGCCAGCGACGAGTCCTTCTATGCCTGCCCCGGCGTCGAGTTCACCGACCGCACCGGGCTGCGCTGGTACCTCTGGGGCGACAAGACCGAGTTCCCCGTTTCCTCCTTCGAGAGCAACGGGCGGACCTATCCGCAGTGGGATGGGAGCCGCGTGCTCCATTTCGGACACTACGCCTCCCAGTGCGCGTTCCAGGGGATCGCGCTCGTTGACTACAGCCAGTTGGCCGCGAACAACCTCCACGCCGAGAACATGTGGTGGTTCTTCCACTACCTGCCGTTCGTCTACGACGGCGGGCGCCTCGCCGCGGACAACCTGCCGGCGCTCTTTCACGGATTGGCCGACCTGCGCTGGCCGTCGCTCGCCACGCTGACGCGCATCCGCGCGCCCGGCGAGGTCGCCGCGGCGGCGGAGACCTGCTTCGTCGGGTTCAACAGTCTCGCCACGGCGCGCGAGGTGCAGAACAACTGGGTCAGCCAGACGTGGACCTCGCTCGACGCGGGCCTGTTCGTCTCGCAGGGGCCGGTCGTCGAAACCTGGCACGTGATCAACCGGCAGTTGGAGGACAACTGGCGGTTCACGCGTGGCGCGCAGCGCGCGCGCGCGTCGTTCCGCGTCCGGAGCGACGCCGGCATCGCCGAGGTCCGCGTGCACGACACCGACCGCGGCCTGGTCCGGCGCTTCGACGGCGCCGGCGCGCGGGAGCTCGCGCGCGAGTTCGAGATGGTCCACGACCGGCAGCGCTGGCTGACGCTCGAAGTCGTGGATGTGAACGGCCAGCGCGCGATCTCCCAGCCGTATCCCGTGTACTCCTACAAGGGCGACCTGTTCCGCTGCGGGGACAACCTCAACATCCTCTGCTCGCTCGGCCTGATCTGGCACCCGGACCGGAACGAGATGCTGCACATGTTCCGCCCGTTCGCGCAGGGGAGCGACGTCGCGCTGCACGGCTGGGACACCGGCACCCCGCTCGCGCCGATGCCCGACGCGCGCGGCCCGGACCACATTGTCCTCAAGGACATCGGCGTCTATCCGACGCCCGAAAACGCGACCGGCATGGTCGGCAAACTCATGGAACAGCCGATCCTGTCGAGTTACGGATTCAACATCGCCTCCATGCGGCTCGGGCACCTCGCCGAACGGTTCGACAACGCCGAGCGCCCGACGCCGGCGATGGGCTCGGTGCCGCGCGACCTCGGCCCGCATCCCTACATCGAGCGCACGCACACGATCTACAATCCGCTCGACCGGCTCGATTTCTACGTGATCTGGAACCATCGCCGGGGCCGCGAGGGGCGGCAGAATTACCGCGGCGGCGTGATGTGGCACGAAGGCGAAATCCGCTTCAAGCAGGACGTGATCCTCTCCGGCGCCGTGCCCATCCCGCTGCTGCGGGTGACGACCCCCTTCGACCCGGAACAGCGTTGGGGCAACACCGCCATGCTGGACATCGAGACCATCGGCCTGCAGGTGGACATCGCCGGCGAGGCGAAGCCGGCGAAGTACCGCGCAGGGCGGGTGCGTCCGGGCGGGTTCGTCGCTCACCTGAGCACGCTCGTCGGGCACCTCGCGTTCCTGGCGCCGGAGGGTTCCGACTTCGCCTACAGCTCGACCCTGCCGGGCGAGCTGATGGTCGGCCTCGGCCGCGATGGACAGGAAGTGAAGGCCGGGACCGTCTGGTCCTATCGCTTCGCCGTCGGCACCTTCGTGGACCAGGCCGATCCCGTCGGAGATTTCAACCGGGTTTCGAGCGGATTCAACCTCGGCGGCGGCACGAACGGGTATCCGATCGAGATGCGGACGGGGCAGCTGGACGGCTCGATGTTCTTCTGCGACGTGCGCGCCGAGGACGGCCGCGCGGCGTTCCGCGCCGGGCCGCAAACCCTGCCCATTGACCTTCCGATCCGCGTGTCGGGTCTCGCCGACAACGGCTGTGTCGCCGTCCACAGCACGGCGCGCCCGTGGTTCCGGTTTGTGCCGATGATGGACGGCCGGGCCTACGTGCAGGAGCCGATTGACGACGCGAACGACATCTGGATCGGGAACGTCTTCGTCTGCGACGATCCCGAGGTGAAGTTCACGCTGGTGGCGGACGGCCGGCTTCCCGACCAGCCGCCATTCCTGGAGGCGCACAACCCCGGCGTCGCCGCGAAGCGCGTGACGCTGCGTTCGCCCGCGGACACGCCGCGCTTCGGCGGCCTCTCCGTCGAGGTGGACCTGCCCGCCGGCCATAGCGTACGCTTCGCGATTGACGAGGCCGCGCGGACGATTTCCGCGGAGTCGGCGCCGGCCGGCGGGTGAGAGGGAAGATCGGAAGGAAAGATCGCGAAGAAGCCCCCATGGGCGCAGGAGACGATCCGATGCGTGAAGAACCGAAAAACCGGCTGCTCTTGCTGGCGCTGGTGGGCGTTATTGTCGTGTCGGGCTACACGTTGGTCCGGCATTTCCGCGCCCGCGCGCCCGCGGCGCCGGCGTCCGACCAGGCGTTCTTCTCCACCCGCGAGGACGGGGGCGACTGGTTCGTCGCGGATGCGCGCAACCTCGCGCCGTTCGACCACGAGGGCAAGCCCGCGTGGAAAGTCCACCTGTTCACCTGCGACGGCGGCGCGACCCGCTTCGTCGGCTATCTCGAGCGCTGCACGGCGTTCGGTCGCCAGACCGAGGACGCGCTGCGCGCGAACCCGCGCGCCGCGCGCGATCCGGTCCTCCTCGACGACCTCCGGCTCCAGGGCTACGAAATCAAGGCGCCGAACGGGCCCTGGGTACGGCGCACGCCCGACGCGATGCTCAAAATCATGACCGAGGCCCGCTGCCCCAACGACGGCGCCGGCCCGCTCGAGCGCGTGGAGCCCTGACCGCCGGCATCCTGGTACCTACCTCCCATGACGTTCGGTGCTGATTGGCAGGTTGCGGCGCGTCAGGGATGCCGCGCCCTACCGAATAGACACCGATGATCAAGGCGATATGGGATGACGCCGCGAATTTGGAACCTCATCCTCGAAATCGGTCTCGGCCTCGATTCGGCCGCCCCCCGCGACCTTGCGTCGCGGGAGCGAA
>CAYMCD010000088.1:0-13565 GCA_964388845.1 uncultured Verrucomicrobiota bacterium | reverse complement strand
CTGGAATCACGCATACCTGCTCAAATTGCTGGGCCTTTAGATGCGTCTGCCCTGGGGGGGGGCGGCTGCGTCCTTTTCAACCTCCCGCAAACACGACATGATGCCGGGCGCTGTGGAAAAGAACCGCGTCATCCGCTCCGCCTTCAAGGTCGGGGGCTTCACCTCGCTGAGCCGTGTCCTCGGCCTGCTGCGCGACACGCTCACCGCCGGCCTGTTCGGGACCAGCGCGGTGATGTCGGATTTCGTCGTCGCGTTCCGTCTGCCGAATCTGTTCCGGGCGCTGTTTGGCGAGGGCGCGCTCTCGTCGGCGTTCGTGCCGGTGTTCATGGCGACCCGGGGGACGGAGGGCGACGCCGCCGCGTGGACGGTCGCGCGGAAGACGGTGACCCTCGTGGCGGCCGTCCTGCTCGGCGTGGTCGTGTCGCTTGTGCTGGCGACGTTTGCCGTCGAACGATGGGTCCCCGGGCTCGCGGACCGGGCGCCGCACCTGTTGCCGCTGATGCGGATCATGATGCCGTACATTCTGTTCATCTGTCTCGCGGGCCTGTTGATGGCGATGCTGAACGCCTGCCATCGCTTCTCGCTGCCGGCGCTCACGCCGAGTCTGCTCAACATCGTCTGGGTCGCGTTTGTCCTGTTCGTGTGCCCGCGGCTCGGGCCGCAGCCCGAACGCCAGATTTACGGCGTCGCCGCCGCGGTCTTTGTCGCCGGGCTCGTCCAGATGGGCGTCCAGGTTCCCGCGCTGGCGCGGCTCGGATTCCGTCCCGGCTTCACGTGGGACCCCGCCGACCCGCGGGTCCGGCGCGTGTTTGCGCTGATGGGGCCCACCGCGCTGGGCCAGTCGGTGACGCAGGTGAACGTGATGGTCAACACGCTGCTCGCGCGATGGGCCGCCCCCTGGGCGCCCGCCTCGCTGTTTTACGCCGAGCGCCTGTTGTATTTCCCGCAGGGCCTGCTGGCGACCGCGATGAGCACCGTGCTGCTCCCGGTCTTTTCCGGCCACGCGGCGCGCGGCGATCACGCGGAGTTGCGCGCCACGCTGAACCATTCGCTCCGCACGCTGCTGTTCGTGATGATCCCCGCCTCCGTCGGCCTGTGGGCCCTCGCGGAGCCGATCACGCGGCTGATCTTCGGCTGGGGCCGCTTCGACGCGGCGGCCGTCGCGCACACCGCCATCGCGCTGGAATTCTACGCGCCGGGCCTGATGGTGTTCTGCCTGGCCAAGGTGTTCGTGCCCGCGTTCTACGCGCTGCAGGACACGCGAACCCCGTTCCGCATCGGCCTGCGCGCCGTCGCGCTGAACTTCGCGCTCAATGTCCTGTTTGTGCTCACCTGGCCGGCGGACTACAAACACGCCGGGCTCGCGTTCGCCACCGTGCTGTCGGAGGGTATGAACGGCCTGACGCTGGCCGCCCTGCTGCATCGCCGCCTCGGCTCGCCGGGCTGGCCTTCCATCGTGGCGACCGCCGCGCGCGCGCTCGGTTGCGCCGCGGCGATGGCCGCGGTCCTGCGGCTGGCCTATCCGCGGCTGGCCGTGGCGCTGGCCGCCGCCGGGCTGCCGGGCAAGGGCGTCGAGGCCGGCGCCGTTTTCGGTGCGATCGCGGCGGGCATGGCCGTTTATTTCACGGCCGCCCGCCTCGCCGGCGCGCCGGAACTTTCCCTCCTCCGCGACGCGGTCCGGCGCCGGCGGAATCGCGCGACCCTGCCGCCGCCGGAGTAGGGCCCGTCCGTCGCTCAGCGGTGCCGGCCCCGGAACACGCCCGCGACGCCGGCCAGGATCAACGCGGTGCCGAGGAGGGTCCCGCGCGTGATCGGCTCGTCGAGAAAGAGCCAGCCGAAGAAGACGGCGACCAACGGATTCACGTAGCCGTACGTCATCACCACCGGCGCCGGCAGGGTGCGCAGGGCCGTGACGAAGGCGGTGAAGCCGAGCACGGAGCCGAACACGACCAGGTAGCCCCACGCCCACCACGCCTCCGGCGCGGGATGCGCGCGGGATTCGCCGGCGGCCAGGAGCAGGATCAGAAATCCGACGCCGCCCAGCAGCTGCTGGTAGCCCGAGCTGACCGCCGCCGTCAGGGGCAGCGGATTCCGCTGCTGGATGGCGCAGCCGATGCTCCAGCCGACCGGCGCGGCCAGCAGCGCGGCGGTGGCAAAGCCATCCGCGCGCAGGCCCGCGCTCAGCACCGGCGCGGTCAGCACGTACAGCCCCGCGAAACCGACCAGCAGGGACGCGACCAGCAGGCGGGGCGGCCGCCGGCGGTCAAACAGCGCCTCGACGACGGCGCTGAACATGGGCGTTGCGCCGATCACCAACGCGGCGTAGCCGGAATGCGCGCGCTGCTCCGCCCAGGTGACCAGGCCGTTGCCCCCGTTCCACAGCAGGACACCCGAGCACGCCAGCAGCCAGAATTCGCGCCGCGTCGGGCGGATGCGTTGTTTTAGCAGCGCGCCGATGCCGAGCAGGATCAGTCCGCCCGCGAGCACCCGCAGGCCCGCCATCGTGAACGGCGGGAAGCCGCTGCCCTCGCGCACCGCGTAGCGGATGGCGACGTAGGTGCCGCCCCACAGCACGTACATGGCGAACAGGCTCAGCAGGCCGCGGGCCGGATAGCGGGAGGCGAAGCGCATGGGAGCGGGGAGGGGGGTCGGATTCGCGTGCCGTCGAGGCGCAGCTCGGATCGGCGCGCGCGGATATCAAGTCCGGTAGTTCGGCGCTTCCTTGGTGATCGTCACATTGTGGGCGTGGCCCTCGCTGCTGCCCGCGCCGGTGATGCGGACGAAACGGGCGCGCTTGCGGAGTTCCTCGATCGTCCGGCATCCGCAGAACCCCATCGCGGACCGGACGCCGCCGCAGAACTGCGTCAGCACCTGCTTGACCGTGCCCGCGAACGGCACCATGCCCTCGATGCCCTGCGGGACCAGTTCGTCGGCCGGCGCGTCGGCCAGGCCGTAGCGCTCGCGGCTGCCTTTGTTGGACTGCATGGCGCCGAGGCTGCCCATGCCGCGGTAGACGACAAACTGCCGGCCCTGGTACAGGATTTTTTCGCCGGGGCTTTCCTCGGTGCCGGCCAGGCGCGAGCCCATCATCACGCTGCCAGCGCCGGCCGCCAGGGCCTTGGTCACGTCGCCGGAATAACGGATGCCGCCGTCCGCGATCACCGGAATGGATTCATCGAGGGCGTTGACGACGTTGTAGATCGCGCTGATCTGCGGGACGCCGACGCCGGTCACCACGCGCGTGGTGCAGATGGAGCCCGGCCCGATGCCGACCTTCACGGCGTCGGCCCCGGCGTCGCGCAGGGCCACGGCGGCCTCGCCGGTGACGATGTTTCCGGCGATCACGTCCGTTCCAGGGTGGTGGCGTTTGATCCACCGGGTCATGTCCAGCACGCCCTTGCTGTGCCCGTGCGCCGTGTCAATGACGAGCACGTCCACCTGCTGCGCGACCAGGGCGGCGACGCGCTCGTGGTCGCCGGGTCCGACCGCGGCGCCGACGCGCAGGCGGTATTCGGAGTCGCGGTTGTAGAGCGGCTGCACATTCTGGATCAGCGTGCTCACGTCGGCGAAACTATAGAGGCCGATCAGCCGGCCGTTTTCCACGAGGGGCAGCTTGCCGATCTTGTTTTTCACCATGATCTCGTAGGCCTGCTGCAGCGTCGTGCCGCGCGGCGCGGTCACCAGGTCCGCGGTCATGATGTCGCGGATGAGGGCGCCCGGGTTGCGCGAGTACTTGATGTCGGAAGAGGTCAGGATTCCGACGAGCCGGTCCGCATCGTCGAGGATCGGGAACCCGCTGAAGCCGTAGCCCTTTTGCCGGCGGGTCTGCTGCACGTCGGCCAGCGTCTGGTCCGCGCGGAAGGTGACGGGGCTGGCGATGAGCCCGTTCAGGTGGTGCTTCACGTCGCGCGCCAGCGCGGCCTGCCGCTCGGGCGTGAGGTTCTTGTGGATGATGCCGATGCCGCCCAGCATGGCCATGGCGATGGCCATGCGGGACTCGGTGACCGTATCCATCGCCGAGCTCAGCAGCGGCATGTTGAGGTTGATCCGCCGGGTGAGCCGCGCGCCGAGGTCGGTCTCGGCCGGAAGGAAGTCCGCATATTCCGCCACGAGGGAGACATCGTCGAAGGTCAGCGCCTCGTGGGGGAAGGCGCGCATGAAGTGGTCGAGGTGGGCGTTGAGGCTCATGGCAGGTCCTTTTGCCCGTGGCACGGTGGAGGCCGCCCCGGTTGTTGTCAAACGCGAAATGCGAAAACCGCGCGGCGAAATATACGTCGGATTGCCAGCGCATGGTTGACCTCCGTTCCGGTAGAGCCCTATACTCCGAGCCACGTTGATGAGTTCTGCGGCTCCAGCACACCGTCCGGGAGGAACTTCCGTGAAATCCACTCGACCGCCCTCGCTTCTCGCGCCGCTGGTGGCCGCCCTGTTGTGCGCGGTGGTCCCCTTCGAGGCCCGCGCGCAGGCGCCCGCCGCCGCGCAATCGCCGCTGGCCATCCGCAAAATCGCGGGCGGCAAGGCCGAGACCCCGGAGTACCAGATCAAGAAGAGCCAGTTTTCCGCGCGCACGCGGCAGTGGTTCCAGGTGATCGTGGACTACGACACCGCGCCGGACTGGTTGGACGAGGCGACCTTCACCTACTACGTGCTGGTCCGGGCGAAACGGGCGGAGCCTGGCCGCAACCCGCTGTCCCTGTTCAAGGGCGAGGTCACGTATATCAACATCGAGCGCGGCCGCCATAAGAGCGACATCTACCTGCACCCGAGCACGGTGGCCCGGTTTGGCGACGTCGAGCGCGTGGCGGTGGTGGTGAATGTGGGGGGGCGGCTGGTGGCGATGGACGGCCAGCCATCGGGCACGGCCCAGCAGCGCTGGTGGGAGCAGCTTTCGCCGATGGACGGCTACCTGTTGAACCGGATGCAGACCCCCTTCGCGATGTTGAATTTCGACGACTACGAGGCCGTCCGCCCGCCTCGGAACTGAAACCCGCTTCCGCGCACGGCCCATGCAACGAATCCTCGCCCTCGATATCGGCGCCAGCAGCATCAAGCTGGGCGAATTCTCGATCCGGAAATCGGGCGGCCTGGAACTGGTCAATTTCGGGGTGGGTTCCCTGCTGGTGGATCCGCAGGCGGACCAGGACCGCATCCCCCAGATCGTCACCACCATCAAGGGGTTGATGCAGGAGCGCGGGATCAAGCCGGGCCCCGTTCTGTTGTGCGTATCGGGGCAGTCGGTATTTTCGCGCTTCGTGAAGCTGCCCCCGGTGGACAAGGAGAAGGTCTACCAGATCATTCTCTATGAGGCGCAGCAGAACGTGCCGTTCCCGATCCAGGAAGTCGTCTGGGACTATCAGTTGATCGGGCGCGGGGAGGGGGAGTTGGACGTGATGCTGGCCGCGATCAAGGCCGACATCATCGTGCAACTGACCGACGCCGTGGAGCAGGCCGGCCTGCAGACGGACATGGTGGACGTCTCGCCGATGGCCCTCTACAACGCCGTCCGATTCAACTACAGCGATTCCGACGGCTGTACGCTCGTCGTGGATATCGGGGCGCGTTCCACCGACCTCATCTTTCTTGAAGCCGGGCGTGTTTTCATCCGGAGCGTGCCGGTGGCGGGCAACGCAATCACCCAGCAGATCATGCGCGAGTTCGACCTGGGGTTCGAGGACGCCGAGGAGATGAAGCGGGCGCATGCGTTCGTGGCGTTCGGCGGGGCCTACGAGGAGCCGAAGAGCGAAGTCGCCGACAAGGTCTCGAAGATCGTCCGCAACGTGATGACGCGCATGCACGCGGAGATTGACCGGTCCATCAAGTTCTACAGGAGCCAGCAGAACGGCCAGCCGCCTTCGCTCGTGCTGCTGGCGGGCGGGACCTCGGTCATTCCCTACACGGACAGTTTTCTCAAGGACAAGTTGAAGGTGGAGGTTGATTACCTGAATCCCTTCATCAACATCCCGGTCAGCGCGGCGATTGACGCGGAAGAGATCGGGCGGCACGCCCACGAACTCCCGCAACTGGTCGGGCTGGCCCTCCGGAAGGCGCACGCCTGCCCGATCGAAATCAATTTGCTCCCGCCCAAGGTGCTCCAGGAAAAAGCGTTCCGGCGCAAGCAGCCCCTGTTGATCGGCGCCGCCTTCGCGCTGGTGCTCATGCTCGCCGTTTGGGCGCTCTATTATGTGCGGATGTCGGGGCTGGCGCGCAACCACCTGGCGCGGGTCGAGAGCCGGGTGGGCGAGTTGGAGGCGATGGCCCGTCCCCTGCGGGCCACCGAGTCCAGGATCCAAGTCCTGCAGCGGCAGATCGCCGACCTTGATGCGGTGGTGGGCAAGCGTTCGCGCTGGCTCAAGCTGCTGGCCGAACTGCGGGCGTCGCTGCCGCCGGACCTGTTCCTTGTCAGCGTGGTCCCCGTGCGCCAGGCCGCCGCGGATCCGAACGCGCCGCCCGCCGCGCCCGACCGCCCGGCCCCGGGGTGGACCACCGCGGTGGACATCGAGGGCATGGGCTATCTCGACAAGATCACGTCGGCCACGCCGATCCGCGAATACCGGGACGCCCTGCGAGCGTCGCCGCTCTTCGACCCGGCGACTGAGATCACCTGGCTGCCCACGCCGGCCCCGGACCAGTTTGTCCGTCGCTTCAAACTCAATGTGGCGCTCAAGGAACCGATCCACCCGTGAACTGGCGCAAACACATGGTCTTGTTGGTGGGCGGCGGCATCGCGCTGGCGCTGCTGATCCTCGCCCTGGTCTTCCTGATGAGGGCGCGCCGGGAATACGCGGGGATCAACGGCCAGTTGAGCGCGGCATCCGACCGGTTGGAACAGTTGAACCGCCGCGCCCCGTTTCCTTCCGCGGAGAACGTCAAGCTGATGGAGCAGAACCTCCAAACCCTGCAGGACGCGGCCGCGGTGCTGTATACGAATCTGCTGAAGGGCCAGATCCGGCCGGAACGCATCGAGGCGGCCGAATTCGCGCCGCTGCTCGAGCGGGCGGCGAAGCGCCTGTACCAGCGCGCCGCGGAGAACGGGGTCTTGCTGCCCGAGCGATTCAACCTCGGGATGGCCCGGTATGCGGCCGGCGAATTGCCGACGCCCGACGCCATTCCCCGTTTGGTCGTCCAGCTGAAATGCATGGACGCGCTCTGCCAGATCCTGTTTCAGGCGAAGATCCATTCGCTGCTCTCCATCGAACGGCAGCAGTTCGAGACGGCGGCGGCCACACGGGCGGAGGTCCCGGTCTTCCGCCGGCGCGGCGCGGCCCAGGAAACGGCCGCGGAGGGACTGCCGGACATCCCGATGCCGGCGAGCAACGCCCTTTACGAAGTGGAGCGATTCGGCCTGACCTTCAGCGCACGCGACGCCGGCGTGTGGGAGGTCCTGAATCTTCTCAACAGTACGCCGCTTGTCGCGGCCGTGCTGGATGTGCGCCTCGCCAACCAGGCGACCGACCAGTTGGGCAAGGCCCAGCCGATGACGCAGACGGGCGTGGACATGCCCGTCGCCCCGTCGTTGAACCGATTTCCACAGCACGAGGAGCGTGTCATCGCGGGGCGCGAACTGGTGAAAGCGAGCGTCGTCGTGGACATCTACCGCATCCTGCCACCGGCAAAGGAGGAAACTCCGTGAAGGTGAGCGCGTCGCGCCCGGGCGGTTCCTGGCTGCAGCAGAATTACGACAAGCTGGCCTTGGTGCTTTCGCTGGCTCTCCTGCTCCTGTCCGCCGTGTTCCTCGTACTGCGCACGGGGGGTGAGCAGAAAGCCTTTAATGAACGGATGGGGCGCGAGGCCGGGCAGAGCGGGCTCGCGGCGATTCCGGTGGACACCACCGGCGTCAGCAACCTGCTGGCCGTCCTTGCGGATCCCTATCAGGTTTCCCCGGCCGAACGCCGCCTGCTGGTCGGCGAATTGCGCGTGGCCAGCATCCCGGACGGCGCGCCGATTCCGTTCAACGCGACCACCGACCCCTTTTCGGGGAAGCCTCAACCCGCCGTTGATTTCGACCCCGATAGCGACGAGGACGGCATCCCGGACAAGGCCGAGACGCAGTGGGGCTTGAATCCCTCGGATCCATCCGACGCGCGGGGCGACCAGGATCAGGACGGCTATTCGAACTTGGAAGAATACATGGCGGGGTCGGACCCGCGCGACTCCGCGAGTTTTCCGCCCCCCGCGGCGAAACTGCGACTGGTCCGCACGGTCGTCAATCCGTTCCGATTCCGCTTCCTCGGCATCTCTCGGCTGCCGGACGGGGATCGCTATCAATTGAATCTGCGGACTCTCGAGCGAACCTACTTCGCGCGGGCCGGCGAGGAAATCGAGGGGTTCAAGATCGTTTCGTATGAGGAAAAAACACCCGAAGGGCCGACGCTCGTCCTCCAGCAAGGCGCCCAGGTCATCCGCCTCATCCAGGGCCGTGTCATTAATCAGGAGGCCCGGACCGCGCACCTCGTTTTCCTTGTTGATGCAACCCGCTACCGATTGCAGCTCAACGACGAATTCCGGATCAAGGACCGCACCTACAAAGTCGTTGACATACGGGAAGACCGTATCGTAATACGCGACCAGCAGGATGGCAAACTCGCGACCGTCGGCCCGCTCACGCCGGAGGATCGCGCCAGGTTGCAGGGCGGCGCGATGAATGTTTCCGAACCTCCGGGTGGGAGGATCCCGAATGAATTCGAACAGCCGGGCGGCAGGATGCCGAATATATTTGGACCGCCGGGCGGCAGGATTCCGATGGCGCCATGAAAAACGCCGACAATCGAACCCATAGCCATCATCAGGATGACGCGTCAAAGTGCGAAGGAGAGTCTTCATGAGCGTGAGTAAGAAGTCCATTACCTGGCTGGTTGCCCTGGCGCTGATCTCTCTCCTGGCCGCTCGGGCCCAGGATTTTGACGCGCTCCTCCAGGATCTTACGTTGCCGTCCCCGACGGCGCTTTCGACCACGGCCTCCTCCGATATTCCGTCGGCGGATGGGGAACCGGCTACACCGCCGACGGCGGAGCCCGAGGCCGTGGCTGAAGTGGCCGCGCCTGTTGAGGAACCCGTTGCAGAATCCGCGCCCGCCGGTGATCTCGACGCGCTGCTCGCCGAACCCGCGCCCGAGGCCGTGGCTGAAGTGGTAGCGCCTGTTGAGGAGCCCGTTGCCGAACCCGCGCCCGCCGGTGATCTCGACGCGCTGCTCGCCGAACCCGTGCCCGTTGCGGAGCCTGTCGCCGAACCTGCGCCCGAGGCCGTGGCTGAAGTGGTAGCGCCTGTTGAGGAACCCGTTGCTGAGCCAGCGCCCGTTGACGATCTCGATGCGCTGCTGGCCGAACCCGCGCCCGTTGCGGAGCCTGTCGCCGAACCCGTGCCCGAGGCCGTGGCTGAAGTGGTAGCGCCTGTTGAGGAACCCGTTGCTGAGCCAGCGCCCGTGGACGATCTCGACGCGCTGCTCGCCGATCCCATGGGCGACCAGGCTCCCGCCGATGTAGCCGCTGATCCTGAGCCTGTTCCAGTGCTTGAACCCGATGCCGGAACGGAACCGGAAATCGCCGCCGAACCTGTCGTGGAACCAGCCGGAGAGTCGGTCGAGGAGGTAGCGGACGAAGCGCCCGTGCTTTCTCCGGATGCCACGGGCCTGGATCCCGAGCTGGTCGCGAAACAGGAAGAAGTCAGACGCCAGGCGCGCGAACTGGAAGGCCGCCAGGCCGCGACGCGCGGCTTGGCCGCGTTGCAGGAGGAAAAACTGGACGAAGCGATTTCCGCTCTCCTGGAGGCGCAGGCCAAACTTCCCGCCCGCGCCGCCACCAAGACGTTGATGGATGAAGTGAAGGCCGGCCTGATGCAGGCCCAGACGCGCAAGGCTGAGCAACTGCTTGCCCGAGCCGACCTGAAGGGTGCGCGCGAGGCGATGGATGCCGCGCGGGCATCAGGCGCCGATGTTGGCCTGCTGGAGCAGAAACTGGTGAAGGCGGAAACGCGCGAAGCGCAGATCCGTGCGAAGCCCGTACCGGTCAAGGCGCGTCCTGAAGTCGTGGCCCGGACGAAGTCGGTCGAAGACCTGTTGCGCGAGGCGCGCCAGTACTATGAGGCGCGCGAGTACAATGCGTCCGAGGCGCTGTACGAGCGTGTCCTTCAGCAGGACGAATACAATGTCGAGGCGATGCGCTACCTGCGCAAGATTGACGAGGTCCGCTACCGCATCCGCTCGAAGGAGCGCGAGGCGACGGCGGCCGAGCTGATCCAGAAAGTGCGCGAAACGTGGAATACGCCCATCCAGAGCGAAATCCAGCTGCCCCCGTCGGTGGTGAACCGGAGCGCGGTGGAGACGCAGACCTCCGCGCAGAAGCTTCAGGAAAAGATGGAGAAGATCATCATCCCGTCCATCGAATTCCGCCAGGCGAACATCGCGGACGTGATCAATTTTCTCGTGGAGGCCAGCATCGCGGGCGACAAGGACGGCGGCGGCGTCAACATCATCCTCAACTTGAACGTGCCCGGCGGCGGAGGCGGATCCCCCGCGCCCATGCCCATGCCCATGCCCGATGTCCCGCCGCAGGACGATCCCTTTGGGTTCGGCGGAGGTGGAGGCGACTTCGGCGCGCCCGCGCAGGACTTTGCCGCGCCCGCCCCGGCCGAGACCTCCTCGATCCCGACCATCACGCTCAACCTGCGGCGCATTTCGCTGTTGGACGCGATCAAGTACATCACCGAGGTCGCGCGTCTCAAGTTCCGCCTGGAGGAAAACGCCGTGATGATCACGCCGGAAGGCGTGGTGTCCGGACGCGTCGTGACGCGGCTGTATCCGGTTCAACCCTCGATTCTGGATGTGATTGTTGAAAAGGAAGAAGCGCAGGTCGGCGTGGGCGGATTCCAGGAGATCGGCTCGAAGAGCACGACGTTCAAGAAGAGCGATGTGAAGGAATTTTTCGAGAAGACGGGCGTTCCCTTCCCGGCCGGCACCTCGATCGCCTACAACCAGACCATCAGCCAGTTGATCGTCGCCAACACGCCGGAGAACCTCGAGGTGTTCGAGCGTATTCTGGCGCGACTCAATGTTGTTCCCAACCAGGTGGAAATCGAGGCCCGGTTTGTGGAAATTTCGCAGGACGACCTTGAAGAAATCGGCTTCCAATGGTTGTTGACCGATAACTGGGAGATTGCCGGACAAAAAGGTCCATTTGGTGTTGCTGCCGCTGAGCGCGTTCAAATGAATGCCGATGCTGACGGGTTGACCAAGGGATTACGGTTCTTTGATAACAATGAGTCCGGTGGCGTGGCCCCGGTCGTGGGCGGAGCCCTCGGATCAATCGCGAGTTTTTCGACTGTTCTCTCGAATCCAGAAGTGACGCTAATTGTGAATGCTCTGTCGCGACGCGGCGGCACGGACTTGCTGTCTGCTCCGCGCGTGACGACCCGAAGCGGCGTGAACGCGGAGATTCAGGTGGTGAAGGAAATAATCTATCCCACCGAATTTGAAACGCAGAGCCCGAGCGATAATACGTTCAATGGAGGCGGCACCGGCAGCCAAGTCGTTTTGGCGGCCCCGCCGCTGATCTATCCTAGTGCATTTGAGACACGCGAGACAGGTGTTATTCTCAAAGTAACTCCCACCGTAGGTCCGGATGGCTATACCATCGATTTGGTCTTGTCGCCCGAAGTCGCCGAGTTGGTGGATTGGATTCAATATGGATACATCCAGAGAGATCCGTCTGACGGTAGTCAGACAGTCTTGGCCAATATACCCCAGCCGGTGTTTGCCAGCCGTAATGTTACAACCAGCATCGTGATTTGGGATGGCCAGACGGTCGTGATGGGCGGTTTGATTCGCGAGGAATTGGTCAAGGTAAAGGACAAGATTCCGTTCCTGGGCGACATCCCGCTGATCGGACGCCTGTTCCGGAGCGAAGGGGAATACAGCCGCAAGAAGAACCTCCTCATCTTCGTGACCGCCCGCCTGGTGGATCCCTCCGGGAAGCCGATCAACCGGGGCGATGTGGTGGCGGATGTCGAGGGCGCCGCCAAGGCCGACGCGAAGCCCTGATGATCCTGCCGGGCGACGCGGCAAAGAACGCCGTGTGATTTTCGTTTCGATCCGTTCAGGGTCGGCCTTTCCGATGGCGACCTGAATCGCCCCACAACCGAACTATTTTCCGAGCGTGCGGCGCTGACCGCATTGGATTCCAACCACATGCCTGGCGAGCCCTGTATCCTTTTGCTGGATGCGATGGCGATGGCCTATCGCGCGTTCCATGCCATCCCGCCGTTGACGGCGCGCGACGGCACGCCGACGAATGCGATCCTGGGTTTCGTCAAGGCGCTCCGGCAACTCCAGGACCGCTTCCAGCCTTCCCATCAGGCCGTCGTCTTCGACGGCGGCCTGCCGCCCAGGCGGACGGCCCTACTGCCTGGATACAAGGCGCAGCGGGCCCCCATGCCGGACGAGCTGCGCCGCCAATTGCCCCTCCTGAGCGAATTTCTGGATGCCGCGCGCATGGTCCAGCTGCGCCTGCCCGAGGAGGAGGCCGACGACGTGCTGGCCACGCTGGCATGCCGGGCGACCGACCAGGGCGTCCGCGCGGTGATTGCCACCAATGACAAGGACTTGTTCCAGGTCGTCGGTCCGGGCGTCGCCCTTGTAGCGCCGATCAAGGACGCGCCGGTGATGGGGCCCGATGAGGTCTTCGCCAGGACCGGCGTGCGGCCCGACCAGATTCCCGCGTGGCTGGCCCTCGCCGGCGACGCGGCCGACAACATCCCCGGCGCGCCGGGCATCGGGCCGAAGACCGCCGCGCGCCTCCTGCGGGAGCACGGATCCCTTGATGGCATCTGGTCGAAACTCGAATCGGTCGGCGGCGAAAAGACGCGCGATGCCCTGCGCCGGGCGCGCCCCGGGATCGAGCGCAACATCGAGATGGTCACGCTGGACCGGCGCGTCGCGCAACTGCCGGACCTCGACGCCTTGCGCGCGGCGGCGCCGGATGCGCGCGCGCTCCACGCCTATTTCGTGCGCCTGGACATGCCCTCGCTCGCGCCGGCCCTGACGGGTCCCGCCCAGTTGGAGTTGTTGTGATGTTTTCCAGCGAGCTTCCTGAAATGCGCCCGATCCCGATAGCGATTCCGATTCCGACCGCTTTGTTTTTCACCATTCGTCGGTGCATTGGCCGGATATCCAAATGAAACATTTCCTTCAGCGTTTGGGCCTTGCCTTCATGGGGTGCCTGTTTCTATTCACCCTGTCGCTCGGGGTCCGGCGGGTCATCCTGGAGGCGCAATACCGGAAATTCGGCGCGGACATGCCGTTCACCCTCGAAAGCGCGTTGTATTTCCGCCGGGTCAAAATGGTTTACGACACGGGCCGGCTGCCGGCGCACGATGCGATGATCCAATATCCGGAGGGCATCGAGACGCGAAAAACCTACACGGCGGGTTCCGAACAGGTGTATGCGGCGCTCGCCCGGTGGTTCCCCGCGCGCATCCCGGTGGCGGACCGCCTGCGCTGGATCGAGGCCGCGTGGTTCTCGCTCGGCGTCCCGGTCCTGGCCCTCGGCCTCTATGGATGGAAGCGCAGCCTCTTG
>CAYMCD010000087.1:0-13704 GCA_964388845.1 uncultured Verrucomicrobiota bacterium | reverse complement strand
GACCCGCGGCCCTCGCCTTCAAGGTCACTGCTCGCGCGGCCTCCCAGCAGTGGCGGTGGTGGATTCCGGCGATGAAGAGCGCGCGCACGTGCCGGTGCCACGCGCGCAGCGCGGCCAGGTTCCCGATGAACGCCAGGTTGTTGCGCCAGACGCGGGCCGCGCCTCGGCAGACGCCCGGCGCGTAGGGGCGCGGGCCCGCCGCGCGGTCGGGGGCCTTCAGGATCAGGCCGTCGCCGGGGGCGTCGCCGCGGAAGACCGAGCCGGCCGGCGTCACGCAGCCGAACCCGACGCACGCGGGCCCCACCAGGCCGCCCTGCCCGCCCAGGAAGATCGGGCGCTGGTCCAGGAAAACCCCGCGCGGCACGTCGCCGACCAGCGACGGCGTCGCCTTGTCCTGGTGCGGCGTGTAGTTGAAATGGATGAACGACGAGCCCACCTCGCTGTGGTTCTTCCGGCTCGTTCCGCCGGCCATCAGCACGTCGCAGAAATTGATGAGGCTCCCGAGCGTGACGTACGGCAGCAGGATCGTCTGCTTGAGGCCGACCGCGTGCGCGCCGCCGGCCTCCTCCTCCAGCAGCGTGCCCGCGCGGACGTGCGCGCCGCTGCCGAGGTTCGCGCCGTCGAGGAAAACCGCGCCGGAGACGTAGCCCCCCTTCAGCTCCACATTCGCCGCGAGCTGGCAATCCTCCAGCGTCAGCGGGGCCTCCGCGCCCAGCACGCAACCGGGCCCCACGCTGGTGGCCGCGCCGAGCAGTCGGCAGCCGGGATGGATCACCGCGTCCGCCGCGATCCGTTCCGGCACGACGGCATCGTCCACGAACACCGAGGCCGGATGCGGCATGCGCACGCCGCGGGCCAGCAGGTCCTTGACACGGGCCGGATGCTCGGGGGCGGGCGCCATTACTTGAGCAGGATTCCGATCACCACGCCGAGCGCGGTGCTCGCCAGGATCAGGATGGATTTGGAGAGGTTCACCGTGTGGACCAGCAGGTCCACGTTGATGCCGCCCAGCGGGCCACGGTTGATCACGCAGACCGTGGCGACCAGTCCGATCAGGATCAGGGCAATGAGTTTGTTTCTTTCCATGGACAGTCTCCCCTTCAGATCACGGCGCGGATGTACTTTGCCTTCAGCAGGCGCCAGAACACAACGAGAAAGGCGGTCAACGGAATGCCGAGGATCATGCCCATCAGGCCGCCGAACGCCGTGCCCCAGAAGAACAGCGCAAAGAGGATCGCCATCGGATGCAGCCCCGTCTGGCGCCCCATGATTCGCGGCGTGAGGAAATAGGCCTCGACGCATTGCACCGCCGTGAAGACCGCGAGGACAACCGCCGCGAGTTCCCATCCGCCGCCCGCCTGGAACCAGGCCAGCGGCAGCGCCACGCCCAGCCCGATCAGGTTGCCGAGGTACGGGATGATGTTCAGCAGCCCGAGCGTCAGCCCGAGCGCCACCCCGTACTGGAGCCCCGCCAGGCCGAAACCGGCCGCATACAGGACGCCCTGCGCCGCCGCGATGACGAACTGGCCGCGGAAAAACGCCACCAGGATGTTCACGAATTCGCGCGCGAGATACACCACATCGTCGCGCGTCCCGTCCTTGAGGAACGGGAGCGCCCGGTTGAGCGCCTGCAGTGAGACGGGCCGGGCGGTGAGCAGGAAGAACAGGTAGACCGGCAGCACCACCCAGCTCAACAGGCCGCCGAGCACCTGGAAGATCCCCACCCCGGCGCTCAACATCCGCTGGAACAGGGCCAGCAGCTGCTGGGCGAGCCAGCCGCCGCGCGCGCGCAATTCGCCTTTGACCGTCTCGCCCTGTTCCGTCCAGAGGACGTTCAGTTGCGGGAGCCATTTCTCCAGCCGGGCCGAGGCGGCCTCGATCCACACGGGGAACTGCTGGATGAGTCCCTGGACCTGCTCCCGCAGGACGGCGCCGAAAAACCAGAGCGCGCACACGGCGGGCGCCAGCAGCGAGAGGAACACCAGCGCCGCGGCGAGGCCCGGCCGGCGCGCGCAGCGCAGGAGCCAGGCGTAGTACGGGCGCAGGATCAGCGCCAGGATCGCGGCGGTCGCGAGCGGCAACAGCACCGGCGAGAACGTCGCCACGAATCGCGCCAGCAGCGCAAAGATGGCGTAGAGCAGCGCGAGAATGGCCGCGAGGCCCGTCAGGGTCAGCGCGCCGGCCACGATTTTCCGCTGGCGCGGGCCTAGTTCGAGGACGTGCATGGGCGGAGTATAGGGGGTCGGCGGCGGGGCAACAGTCAGAAAACATCCTTCGCGCGACGGCGCGCGGCGAATTCGGCCACGTCCCCCGCGCGCACAAACGGGTTCGTCGCGCATTCCTCGGCGAGCGTGGACGGCAGGACCGGGGCCCCGGCCGCCCGGAGCGCCGCCACGCGCCGCCGGCGCGCGCGGACGGCCTCGTTCGCGGGCTCGACGGTCAGCGCGAATCGCAGGTTCTCATCGAGATAATCGTGCCCGCAGAACACTTCGGTCTCCGGCGGAAGCGCGGCGAGGCGCCGCAGCGAGGCGAACATCCAATCCGGCGGCAACCCGTTCAACCGGCCGCATCCGCCCGCGAAAAGGCAGTCGCCTGAAAAGAGCAGGCCCGGCGCGGGTTCGGGCAGGTGGTAGGCGGCGTGCGCGCGCCGGTGGCCCGGCGTGTCCAGCGCACGGATCACCAGACCCCGCCACGACAGGTCGCGGTCCCCGCCCCCCGCCGGCTGCGCGACCGGCGCGCCGCCCCGCGCCAGCCCGGGTACGCCGCCCGTGTGGTCGTCATCGCCGTGCGTGAGGAGGATGCGGTCCAGCCGGGCGGCGCGGTCCCGCAGCAGACGGTGCACGGGCGCGGCGTCCGGGGGGTCAATGACCAGCGCCACCCCCTCGCGGAACAGCACGTAGAACACATTCGTCCCCCACGGGATCATCACGACATCGAGGCCGGTATAGGATCGGGTCCACATGGGACTTCGGCGGTTGGGCGGGGACCGGACTGTACAACGGCCGCGGGGCGCGGGACATATTTTTTACAGACGTTGGAACTCCCAAAAAAAGTTTTTACAGACGTTGGAAATTTCCGCGGCGATGCGGCACACTCCGGTGCCATGAAAAGCAAGATCGCGCTCGCGCAAATGCGGTGCTCGGCGGACTCGGAGGAGAACACGCGGCGGGCCGCGGAGATGGTCGCGGAGGCGGCCGGGCGCGGCGCGCAGATCGTGTGCCTGCCGGAGATGTACCGGACGCCGTATTTCTGCCAGCGGGAGGACGCGTCGCTATTCGACCTGGCGGAGCCGGTGCCGGGTCCCTCGACGGAGCGACTCGGCGCGGCGGCGCGCGCGGCGGGCGTGACGGTGATCGCGCCGATCTTCGAGCGGCGCGCGGCGGGGCTCTATCACAACAGCGCGGCGATCCTCGATCCGCGGGGCGCCGTGCAGGGGTTGTACCGCAAGATGCACATCCCGGACGACCCGTGCTTTTACGAGAAGTATTATTTCGCGCCGGGCGATCTCGGGTTCCAGGCGTTCGACACCCCGGCGGGGCGGATCGGGGTGCTCATCTGCTGGGACCAATGGTATCCGGAGGCCGCCCGGCTGACGGCGCTGCGCGGCGCGTGCGCGCTGTTTTATCCGACGGCCATCGGCTGGCATCCGCACGAGAAGGCGCAGCACGGCGAGGCGCAGCGCGACGCGTGGCGGACCGTGCAGCGCGGGCACGCGATCGCGAACGGCGCGTATGTGGCGGCCGTCAACCGGATCGGCCACGAGCGGCCCGATCCGCGGGCGGCGGGGCTGGAGTTCTGGGGCGGCTCGTTCGTGTGCGATCCGTTCGGCGTCATCCTCGCGGAGGCGCCGGTGGACCGCGAGGAGATTCTCGTGGTGGAGATGGACACGGCCCGCGTCGAGGAGGTGCGCCGCAACTGGCCGTTCCTGCGCGATCGCCGCGTGGACGCCTACGGCGACCTGGCCCGCCGGTTCGTGGATTGAGCCCATGAAGTTGCACTATCCCGCGGAGTGGGCGCCGCACGAGGCGACCTGGCTGGGCTGGCCGCACAACGCGTCCGACTGGCCGGGCAAGTTCGGGCCGATCCCCTGGGTCTTCGCCGAAATGGCGCGGCACATCGCCGCCGGCGAGCGGCTGCACCTGCTGGTGAAGAACGCGGCGCACGAGGCGTCGGCCCGCCGCGCGCTCGGCGCCGCCGGCGTCCCGATGGGGCGCGTCCGCTTCTTCCGCTGGCCCACGAACCGGGGCTGGACGCGCGATTTCGGGCCGATGTTCGCGCGGACCGGCCTCGGCCGGCCGGCGATCCTCGACTACCGGTTCAATGGATGGGCCAAATATCCCGACTGGCGGCTGGACGATGCGATCGCCTCCCGCGCGGCGCGGGCGCTGGGCGTTCCCCGGGTGGACGTCCTGCACCGGGGGCGACGGGTGGTCCTCGAGGGCGGCGGAATTGAAGTGGACGGAAACGGGACGCTGCTGACGACCGAGGAATGCTTCATGGACCAGGCGGTCCAATGCCGGAATCCCGGCTTCACGAAGCGGGATTGGGAGGCGGTGTTTGCCCGCTATTTCGGCGTTCGCCGGGTCCTCTGGTTCGGCAAGGGGATCGCGGGCGACGACACGCACGGACATGTGGACGATCTCTGCCGCTTCGTCAAACCTGGCGCCGTCGTGCTGGCGCAGGAGAAGAACCCGGCCGATGCGAATTACCGGCCCCTCGCGGAAAACTGGGAGCGGGTGAAGGACATGCGCCTGGCCGGCGGGTCGCGGATCGAGGCCGTCCCGCTGCCGATGCCCGCCCCGCTCCATTTCAAGGGGCAGCGCCTCCCGGCGAGCTACGCGAATTTCTATATGTGCAACGCCGCGGTGCTCGTCCCGACGTTCAACGACCAGCGGGACCGCGAGGCGTTGGGGATCCTCGCTGAATTAATTGTGGATCGCCCGGTGATCGGCATCCACGCGGTTGATCTGGTCTGGGGGTTGGGCACGCTGCACTGTCTGACGCGCGAGCAGCCGGTGCTGGTATAGAGCGCGTTTATGTCATATGATGCGCTTAAGGCATGCCCCCGAGACGTCAGAACAAATGGCTTGATCCGGACCTCTGGTCGCAGATCGCGATGCTCACCCTGCCGGTGGTGGGATTCGGCCTCCTATTCTTTCTGACCAAGCCCCAGGATCTGTCGCAATTCCAGCGGCGGCCCGGGGGCACGCCACGCCCGACGACGCGACTGGTGATCCCGCAGACCCTGCCGTCCGACGTCATCCCCAAACTGTCGGCGATAAATCCGAAGTCGCTCGCCGCGGTGGTGGAGGAGATGGCGAGCGACAGCCTGATGGGGTCCACTTCGCTGATAATCGAGACCGTCGCGGAGCTGTCCGCTCCGCCAAAGTCCAAGCCGGCGCGCTCCGCGTTTCCGACGCCCGCCTTCCGGTCGCGCACATTCGTCGGCGGGCTCGCGAGCCCCGACGGCATCGCAATTGATCCGCGCACGGGAAATATTTTCGTCGCGGAAGAGGAGGCGCACCGCGTTGCCATGGTCAACGCGCGCGGCCGCGCGAAGACCGTCATTGACCAGGACACGCGGCTGTATGTGATGGACCGCGGCGTGCAGAAACGCCTCGGGCCGATCAAGTCGCCGGAGGGGCTGGCGATGGACAGTTCCGGCCGGCTGTTCGTGGTGGAGGATCGCCCGGGCGGTCGGATCCTAGCCATCCAGCTGGATGAAAACGGGCGCGTGGGTCCGTGCGAGGTGATCAAGGTGCCGGGTCAGGCCGTGCCGCTCCAGTGGGAAGGCATCGCCGTCCGGGATACGGGCGAGCTGCTGTTGACGGGCTCCTCGGCGGAGGGCGCGAACCTCGGCGCGGGCGGAATGGTCCAGGGCGCGCTGGTCTATCGCGATGAGAACGGCCGCTGGTGGGTGCCGGTCATGCGGCCCGGCGCGGGGTTTTCCGGCGTATGCTTTTCCAAGAACGGACAGTACGCGGTTTACTGCGACGAAATCACGGGCACCGTCGGGTGGATTGATCTCCAGTCGCGCTATCTCCGCGAAGGCGCGAGCCAGCGCTCCTTCAAATCGCCCGAGGGAGTGGGCGGCCTGCCGGACGGGCGGATCGCGGTGGCCGAGGAGGGCGGGCGCATCTCCATCGTGGATCCGGAGACCGACGAGATCGCCCTGGTCGCCGAATCGCTCGGCGCGATCGAATCGGTGAACTGGGACGAACGGGGCAACCGGCTGCTGGCGACCGCGGACGGCAGCGGGAGCCTGATCGAGTTGGTCCCCGACAGCGCATTCACCTACCACGTTGACCGCATGCAGCGGGCCAAGTGCCAATCGGAAGGCGCGATCCGCGAAGTCCCGGACAGCACGCCCGAGTTCCTGCGGCCGCTGCTGGAACTGGGCGGGCTCTCCGATTTCAACCCCGATTTCGACCTCGCGTTTGACGAGCTCACGCGGAAGATCCCGATGCTTGCGAGCGACTCGCGGGCCATCCTGCTGCAAGGCAGCGCCGACGTGCCGGACCCCGTGGTCCACCTGCGCTTCGTCGCGCTCGATCCGAACCGGTTGAAATTCGACGAGCCGGGATTCGATTTTGCCTTGAGCATGGTCGTCCTGCGCACGCGCTCGGGCGTGATCTACAAGACCCACCTCGCCCGCACGGTGATCATTTCCGGCAACATGTGGCTGGGCCATTTCAAGAACCACGGTTCCTTCGATGTCCCGGTCCCGTTCGCCTACCACGCCCAGCCCGGCCCGAGGGGACACGCCGTGATCCACTTCACGGGGCTGGGCCGCTCGCCGGACATCTCCATCGCGCTGAATCCGGTCCGGCCCGACGAGAGCTACATGTTGATCACGCACATTGACGGGTCGCTCGAACAATATCGCCTGGAACAAACCCAGTCGCCGTCCGGCGAAAAGAACTGGGTGATTTCCCTGCCGGCGCGCCGGCCGCAAAGCTGGCTCAACATATCGGAACCGGTGGAGGGGGCGAAGCCGGCGGCGCCGGAGGGGCAGGCGCTGTAGCGCCCCGTCAGACGGGGAATCCGACCTGGTCGAGCAATTCGCCCGCCAGGTAGAGCGAACCCGCGACCACGACCATCCCGCCATCCGCTCGCGCCCACTCCTCCGCCTCGCGCAGGGCGACGGCCAGATCCGCGCAGGCCGCCTCCAGGCCGGCCTGGCCGGCGGCGACGCGGAGCGAAGCGGCATCCATGGCCCGTTCGCCGGTCCTGGGCACGAGCCAGCATCGGCGAACGGCGGGCGCCATGGCGCGCAGGCAACCGGCCGCGTCCTTGTCGGCGAGAAAACTGGCGACCAGGCCGACGGGCATCGGCCCGCGCAATTCGTCCACCGTGCGGCGCAGGGCCGACATGGCGTCCGGGTTGTGCGCGCCGTCCACCAGCACCGGCGGATCGCGCCGCAGCACCTGCGCCCGCGCGGGCCATTGCACGGCGGCCAGACCGGTCCGCAGCGCCTGCGCGGATACGGGCAGGCCCGTTTCGCGGCTGAAGACCTGAAGCCCGGCGAGGGCCATGGCCACGTTGCCGAGCTGGTGGCGGCCCAGCAACGGGCATCGCAGGACGCCCGGCGCCGCCCCGTCCAACTCGACGCGCAATTCCTGGCCCCGCCAGTCCTGCGAAATCCGCGATACGGCGCACCGCTCCGCCGCCCGGACCGGCTCGGACGCGTTCGCGCGCGCGGTATCGGTCATCACGGCCGCGGCCGGGGGCGGGAGCTCCCCGAGGACGACCGGCCGCCCCGGCTTGATGATCCCCGCCTTCTCGCGGGCGATCGCCTCGATGGAACGGCCCAGATAGGCCTCATGGTCGAGGCCGATGGAGGTGATGAGGCAGACCGCGGGCTCCACGACATTGGTCGCGTCCAGTCGGCCGCCCATCCCGGTTTCAAGCACGGCGATCTGGACGCCGCGGTTCCGGAAGTGCGCGAGGGCGGCGGCGGTCGTGAATTCGAAAAAGGTCGCATCCCGGCGCCCCTGCGCGCGAACCCGCGCGGCGGCGGTCTCCACTTCGTCGAGCAGGGCCGAAAGGGCCTCATCCGGGATGGCCTCGCCCTGCACCCGGATGCGTTCGCCGAAGCGGCGGAGATGGGGCGAGGTGTACAAACCGACGCGGTATCCCGCGGCGCGCAGGATCGAGTCAAGGATCGCGCAGGTGGAACCTTTGCCGTTGGTTCCCGCCACGTGGATCGAGAGAAAGGCGTTTTGCGGGTTGCCCAATTCCGCCAGGAGCGCCCGCTCGACGTCGAGGCCCAGTTTAATGACGTGCAGGTTCCGGTGATAGAGCCGCCGCAGGACGGAATCGAGCGGGTTGGGCGGTGGAGGGGCCACGGGCGGTCGGGCGGGCCGCGGAAGGTTCAGCCGTTCGCGGCGGCCACGGGTTTGTCGTACAGGTAATCCAGGACGAGGACCAGCGTCTGTTTGAGCTGCTTCCGGTTCACGATGAGATCGAGCAGGCCCTTCTTGAGCAGGAACTCGGAGCGCTGGAACCCCTCCGGCAGATCCTGCTGGGTCGTCTCCTTGATCACGCGGGGACCGGCGAACCCGATGAGCGCCGCGGGTTCCGCGACGATCAAGTCGCCCAGCGTGGCGAAACTGGCCATGACGCCGGCCGTCGTGGGATGCGTCAGTACGGGAATATAGGCGAGGCCGGCCTCCGCGTGGCGCGCCAGCGCGCCGCTGGTCTTGGCCATCTGCATGAGGCTGAACATGCCCTCATACATGCGCGCGCCGCCCGATGCGCACACAAGCACGATCGGCAGGCGCTGCGCGGTGGATTTCTCCACCAGCCGCGTGACCTTTTCCCCGACCACGGAGCCCATGCTGGCGCCGAGGAACGAGAAGTCCATGACGCCGAAGCCGATCTCGTGGTGGCCCATGCGGCCGCGGCCGATGCTGACGGCGTCGTGGTAGCCGGTCTTGCGCCGGTTCTCCTCCAACTTGCTCGCGTACGAGGCCGTCCCGGTGAAGCCGAGGGTGTCCACGCTGTAGAGGTCGGCATCCCATTCCTCGAACGAGCCGTCCTCCAGGAGGAGTTTGATGCGCTCCGCGCGGCTCATCTGGAAATGGTAGCCGCATTTGGGGCAGACGGAGGCATTCTCCTCGAGCTCCTGCTTGAAAATGATTTCCTGGCAACCGGGGCATTTCAGCCATAGGCCATCCGGGATGTCGCGCTTCCGCACCTTGACGGTGGAATAGTTCTTCTTGCTGAAAAGCGGCATATATCGGGTCGCTCTTTACTGGCCACGCGCGGCCGTCACCACATGGACCGACTCACAACCGGCCCGTTTCAGGGCCCCCGCGCAGGAGCTGGTGGTCGCCCCCGTCGTCATCACGTCATCCACCAGCAACAACCGGCGCCCCACGACGCCGCGGGCGCGCCGGACGAGGAACGCGTCGGCAACGTTAGAGAGGCGCTCGCGGGCTGTCAAATGTGTTTGTGTCTGCGTTGGGCGCGCGCGCCGGAGGGCGGAAGGCCAGCAGGGCAGATTGAGGCGCCGGGCCAGGCCGGCGGCCAACAGCGCCGCCTGGTTGTAGCCGCGTTCGCGGGCCCGGGTCGCGTGGAGGGGCACCGGGCAGACGGCGTCCCAGGCCACGGCGCCGTAGTGAACGCGGACGCAGGCCTCGATCCAGTCGAGCAGCTCGTCGCGCAGCCAGAGCGCGGCGCGGTATTTGAACTGGTGGATTAGCTCGGCGGCGACCCCTTCGAAGCGCACCGCCGATCGCGCGCGGTCGAACGCCGGACCCATGCGCGTGCAGTGGAAACAGGTGTAGGCGTGGTCGGCCCGCCCCTCCAGCGGGTTCCCGCACCAGGCGCAGCAGGGCTCGCCAATCGTCCGCAAGCGGCGCCGGCAATCCCAGCACAGGGCGCCGGTCTCCTCCGACAGGTCGCACGCGCATCCGGCGCAGCGCCGCGGATACACCAGGTCGAGGCAGGTCCGAAGGAGCATGCGGCGATCCTGCCGGTTTCCATGGCCGTTGACAACCCGCGGTTCCGCCCTCTAGTCTTACGCAACACAGCGGCGCGGCAACGCGCGCCCGACGCCATGATCGGAATGGGACAAGAATTCGCGGGATATGCCATCACGCGGCGCCTGGCCAGCGGGGGCATGACCTATCTGTATGTGGGCGTGGACAGCCAGCAGAACCGCGTCGTCATCCGGCGCTTGAAACCGGATTACCTCCGCGACCGCCGCATACGCGCGACGTTCCTTCAGGGGGCCCAGGTCCTGCAACAGCTGCACCACCCCAATGTCGTGCGCCTCATCAAAGCCGGTTTGTTTCAAGACGAGCCGTTCACCGTGGTTGAATTCGTCGAGGCGCGGAATCTGCGGGAGTTGATCCTCCGGAAGGATCCCCTGCTCTACCAGAACACCTTGACCATCCTGCGCCAGATGGCCGCGGCCATCAGCTATGTCCACATGGCCGGCTTCCTGCACCTCGATATCAAACCCGAGAATTTTATCGTTCGCAACGACGGCCTGGTCATCCTGATTGACTTCGACCTCGCGATCGAACGGAAACCGAAGCCCGTCAAGATCTCACCCCTGCCGGGAACCTTCGCCTACCTGCCGCCCGAAACCATTCTGAAGGGCCTGGTGGACGACCAGACCGACATCTACTCCTTCGGCGTCACCTGCTACGAAATGATGACCGGCCACAAACCGTTCGAGGGCGTCACGATCGAAGATGCGCGAAAGGCCCAGTTGGACCCGAACGGGCGCCCGACCCGCTTCCGTTTCCACAACGTAAATCTGCCCCCCGCGCTCGAGAACCTGATTTTCAAATGCCTTGCCTACCGGCAGCCCGACCGATACCCTTCCATGTCTTTGGTCCAGCGCGACCTCGAGACAATGGTATGACGCATCTCATTATGGATCAACAACCTGCGCGATCGGGTCGGCGCGCCGGCCTCGCGGCGCTCATCGCGGTCGCCGCGCTCGCCGGATTCGGGATAGCAGGTTGGAAATTCTGGGTCCGTTCCCCCACCCAGCCGAAGCCGGATCCCGCCCCGGAACAAGCCGGTTCGGGAACGGTGTCCGTTGAGACGAACGCCCCGCCGGCGCCGGAAGGGACGCCGACCAACCAGCCGGCGGACGCGGCGACGATCCCGGAGGCTGTGCAGCTTTTTTCCGGGGCGAAGGCGCTGCGCGCGGAGACCAAGCTGCAAGCCGCGCGGGAGAAGGCGCGTCAGGCTCTGGACCTGGCCACCGATGAAGCCTCGCGCCGCGAGGTGGAGGAATTCATCGGCCAACTCGGGATGGAAATGCTTTTTTCACCGGCGCCGATGCCGGAGAAGGCCGACTACACCGTGCAGCCGGGTGATTCGCTGGACCGGATCGCCCGGCGGTTCGGCACGACGGTGGAACTCGTCATGAAGGGAAACGGGCTGCGGGGCACGGTGATCCGCCCGGGCGACCGCCTGCGCGTCTTCGCCGGCAAGTGGTCCATCCGCGTGAGCAAGACCCGCAACGACCTGATCCTCCTGTTGGACGACCAGTTCTTCAAACGCTATCGCGTCGGGAGCGGGGCGTACGCCAAGACCCCCACCGGCGAGTTCAAGATCACGGATCGTATCGCCCAGCCCACCTGGTGGCACCCGGACGGGCGCACGATCGCATACGGCGACCCGGAAAACCTGCTCGGCACGCACTGGCTCGCGCTGGACATCAAGGGATACGGCCTTCACGGGACGTGGGAGCCGGACACCATTGGCCGGCAATCCAGCATGGGCTGCATCCGGCTGCTGAACACGGACATCGAGGACCTATTCACGCTGGCGACCGTCGGAACCCCGGTCGTCATCGAGGAGTGATTCACCCGGAGATTGCGGCGCATGCCCCCTTATACATTGCCGTTCGAGAAGCCGGTCCTGGAGCTGGAGAACAAGCTCAAGGACCTGGCGCAGTTCAGCGAGACCCAGAAGATAGACGTATCGTCTGAAATTAATCGCATGAAGCGGCGCATCCTCGACATGCGCCGGAAGATCTACAGCGAACTGACCCCGTGGCAGAAGGTGCAGGTCGCCCGCCACCCGCTCCGCCCGTACACGCTCGACTACGTGCACCTGATGACTCGCGACTGGATGGAAATCCACGGGGACCGGAATTACCGCGACGACCGCGCCATCCTCGGCGGTTTCGCCACCCTCGAAAACGAGCGGGTCGTGCTGATCGGCACCCAGAAGGGGCGCGACACCAAGGGCAACCTCGAATGCAATTTCGGATGCGCCTATCCGGAGGGATATCGGAAGGCCCTGCGCCTGATGAAGCTCGCATCCAAATTCCGCCTGCCGGTCGTCGTGCTGGTTGACACGCCCGGCGCCTATCCCGGGATCGAATCGGAGGAGCGGCACATCGCCGAGGCGATCGCCGTCAATTTGAGGGACATGTTCACGCTGCCGGTCCCCATCATCGTGACCGTCATCGGGGAAGGCGGCAGCGGCGGGGCCCTCGGCATCGGCGTGGGCGACCGCGTCCTTGTGCTGGAACACGCCTACTACTCCGTCATATCGCCGGAAGGCTGCGCGGCCATCCTGTGGAAGGACCGCGCGTATGCCGATCGCGCGGCGGAGGCCCTCAAACTCACCTCCAACGACCTCATCGCGATGGGATTCGCCGACGAAGTGGTGCCCGAACCGCTGGGCGGCGCCCACGTGGATCACGCCGGCATGGCGCAGACGCTCAAGACCGTGATCCTCCGCAACTTGAAGGAAGTGAAAATGCTTTCCGACGAGCAGCGACTGCAGGGGCGCTACGCGAAATTCAGGGCCATGGGCCGATTCGCCGAGGGCACCCCGCCGCCGAAAGCGCCCCGGCGCGCAGCCGAGGGTCCGCCGCCCGCGCCGACCCCGTTGATGGTCGGCGACACGCTCGCGGACCAGCCCATGCCGCGCGATGATTGACCGGCCTTCCGCCAGGGCGCTCGGAGTCCTGGCGCTGGTGCTCGCCTGCGTCACGACAACCGGCGGGCAGGAGGGAGTCATCCTGCTGCACGGGTTGTGCCGCACATCCCGGAGCATGGAACCCATGGCCCGTGCCCTGCGCCGGGCGGGCTATACGGTCCTCAATGTCGCGTATCCCTCCCGCACCGCCGACGTCGGGACGCTGAGCCGCAGAACGCTGCCCCCTGCCTTTGCCCATGAATCGCTCGCCGCCTGTACCCGCATCCATGTCGTGGCGCACTCCATGGGGGGCTTGCTGGTGCGGGCGCATGGCGGCCGCCGACTCGACCCGCGCATCGGCCGCGTGGTCATGCTGGGTCCGCCCAACCAGGGAAGCGAGGTTGTGGATCGGCTCGGCCACTGGCGCGTCTTTCGATGGTTGAACGGCCCCGCGGGAACCGAATTGGGCACCGGCCCGGATTCCGTGCCGCGCGCGCTTGGTCCGGTGAACGTTGAGCTGGGCGTGATCGCCGGGGATCGGTCCATCAATTGGATCAACAGCGCGCTGATCCCGGGCCCCGACGACGGCAAGGTGTCCATCGGCGCCACCGCCGTTGAGGGCATGGCCGAACATCTGGTGGTGCACGTCGCGCACCCGTTCCTGATGCGGGACCGCGCGGTGATTCAGGCCACCATCCGATTTCTCGCGACAGGTTCGTTTGCGGAGGCGGGCCACGCGTGGAAATCCAACTAGAGGCTATCCCATAACCCATTTTCGCGCTGGTGCGAGCGTCGCGCCCGCCG
>CAYMCD010000086.1:0-13786 GCA_964388845.1 uncultured Verrucomicrobiota bacterium | reverse complement strand
ATGGTGCACCCGGAGGGACTTGAACCCCCACGCCGGTAAAGGCATAAGAACCTGAATCTTACGTGTCTGCCAATTCCACCACGGGTGCGCCGTGAAGAAGGGGGATGATTAGCAGGCCGGGCATTCGCTGTCAACGATCCACGCCAATCCACGCGGCGCCCGCGACCGCGCCGACCGCGCCGGCTAGAGGCCGCGCCGGACCGGCAACGGTTCAACGAGCGGATCCTTGGCGGGGGTCACCCGGCCGGCCCCGACCACGCGGTAGGCGCCCTGGCCATCGGGTTCGAGCCGCACGAGGCTCAAATCCCCTTCGAATGCATTGCGCGAAAGCGTGACGCCGTCGTGCGAAAAAATGGTGTGCACGAACTGTCCGGGCCCCGCCAGATGGAGCACGTGCGCGCGGCCGGCGCTGTCCACCTCCAGGACGGGATTCCCGATGCGGACAAACCGGCCGAGGTCGCTCACCCCATGGCAGACAGTCCCGGCTTCGTTGTCCGAACGGATGAACAGGCGGTCGCGCTTGTTCCGGTTGAGCGCGCGCAACGTGAACGTATAAAATCCTCCCGCGGGCGCCGCGGCCTGCACGCGGGCGATCTCGATGCCGGGTTGGATTTCGGCGAAGACTTTTTCCGTGACGTAGGCCCGGTCCCCCACCGTCAACCGCGCCCGAATGCCGATGGTTTGGGTCCGCGCCAGGGCGTAGAACTGCTGCAGATCGTTGGTGAACACCGCCCCGCCAAAGGCCGGCACCTCGGCGGGCAGCGAAAGGGCGGCGTCCGGCCGCGGGCGGAGCAGAAGTCCGGACTCATCCGTCAGCTCGAACGCAAGGCCGTATCCGCCGGCGGCATCCGCGCGAAGCGGCTCCGGACGGTTGTTGCGCAGCGTCACCACGACCGGCACAGGTTCGCAAACCAGGAGTTCGCGGTTCGGCAAGGCGGCGGAAAAATCAATCTGGGCCGGGGCGGCGATCGCGGCGCCCAGCCAGCACGCCATGTGAATAAACATCCGACGCATACCGCACCCCCTCATCGCCCGACCGCAAGGCGCGCGGCTATCCGCCCCGGCAACCCGGCATCCAGGATTTTTTTCTGTGTCTTCTCGATGTCGTAGGCCACGCGGCGCAATTCGACGATGTTGTTCAGCATGTCGTAAACCACATAGGCTGCGCGGGGATCGCCGTCGCGCGGCTGGCCGACGCTGCCCACATTGATAAAATACCTCTTGCCCAGTCCGACCTTGATGCGGGTGTAGAGCCCGAAGCGGATGGTGTCGGTCCGCTCGAAGGCCAGGGGCACATGGGTGTGCCCGTAGAAACACAACGTGGTCGTCTGGTAGTTGAAATTCGCCTCGGCCTCCAGCCGGTCGAAGACGTAGCCCCACTGTTCCGGCATATCGAGGGTGCTGTGCACGATGGTGAAGGTCTCCACGGGCTGCACATAGCGAAGGCCGCGCAGCCAGGCCTGCTGGTCGGGCGACAGTTGCTTGCGCGTCCACGCGACGACGTCGGCCGCGAGCGGATGAAAACCCGTCAGCGTTTCGGGATGGGAGCAGTAGTGGTCGTGGTTGCCGCGCACGCACGGGCAGTTGAGCGAGCGAATGCGGTCGAGGCATTCCACCGGGTTGGCGTTGTAGCCGACGATATCGCCCACGCAGGCGAAATGGGTGACGTTTTGGGCCGCCGCATCCTCGAGCACCTTTCCAAGAGCCTCGAGGTTCGCGTGGATATCACCAAGTATGGCGTATTTCATCCCGCTCATGCGTAGCGAATCTCGAAGGTTTCAAACGTGCCGGCCGCCGGCAGCCACCGCGTCTGCTCGCGGAGGACATGGCGCGAAAGGGCCGATTCCAGCAGGGCGGCCCGGAACCGGATCAGTTCGCGCTCGTCGCCCTCCGCCACCAGTTCAACCGATCCATCCGGACAGTTCATCACATAGCCGGATACGGAGAACCGGCGGGCCAGTTCCGCGGTTGTGAAGCGGAAACCAACCCCCTGCACGTGGCCTTCAAACTGCATGATGAGGCGGCGGCGGGCGCCGTTGGTTTCCGCCCGCGCGGGGCCTGTTAATCGGGTTGGCACGCGTCGAATCTAATCACGAAGACCCACGGATTGCAACCCGCGCAGACGGGATCTCAAATCCGCGCGTAAGCTATGCGGTCAAGTGCGGCGGCTCCATATGATCAAGGACCTCCCGATCCTCGGCGGGCTTGTCCCGCCGGCCTGTCCGCCGCAGCGCGAAGCGTTAAGGAGGGAGACAAAGTATGTTTCTGACCGCCGTGGGGGACTGGAGCGCACGGGCCGCATGCCGGAATTGCGCGGTTGCGCGGCGTGTTCGATTTAGGCTGGCCAGGCGGCGCCGGCGCGAAGATGATGACGCCTGATGCACTGGGTAAACGCATTCGCGGGGGGGGAATGAGTCGTTCCCCTGGTTTTCTCCCGCTCCGGCGGGCACTGATTGTGGCGGCGGGGTACGTCTTCATCGCGGGCGCGCTTTGGTTCGCGCCGACGGGCAGCGAGCCTCCGCGGGAACAGGTCGCGCAGCTGTCGGCCGGGAGCGAAGTTTGGCGGGCGGCCGGCTGCGGGACCTGTCACTCAATCTATGGCCTCGGCGGCCATACCGGTCCGGATCTCACCAACATCATGCGCTGGCGCGGCGCCGCCTATGTGCAGGCGGTCCTCCTTTCCGGGCGACCGGGGATGCCGGCGTTCCCGGAACTGGCGGGCGGCGATGTGACAAACCTGTTCGCATACCTTGCGTTTATGGACCGCTCAGGTGAGTATCCCCAGCGAACGCGGCCACTGGACCTGTTCGGGCGTACGCCATGAATCCGTTGCGAAGGCGTCTGGAAAAGACCCAGTACAACTACTGGTTCATCCTGTTCCTCGCGGCCGGGAGCCTTCTCGCGACCCTCGCGCTGGGCCTGGCGTCGGGCCTGGTCACGGCCTGGCCGGAATCGTTCAGCCGCATCGCCACGCTGCGCACCCTGCAGCCCCTGCACACGACCCTCGCCCTGGCGTGGTTGTTTCTGGGCTGCATTTCGCTTGTGGGCCTCTACGCGGCGGACGGCGGACTGGCGGCTCTCCGGGTTTCGCGGGCGCAGGTGATCGCATCGCTGCTCTTCCTGACCGGCGCCGCGGGCGGCATCGCGCAGGGTCGCTACAGCGGGCGGGAATATCTCGCCTGGCCGGTCGTGGCTTCGGCGCCGCTCCTGGTCTCGTTTCTTCTCAACCTCGCCACGGCATTCCGCGCGCGGCGCAAGATGGCGGGTCATTCAGCCGAGGCGGCATGGCTGATCCTCGCGGGTTCGATCCTGCTTCCCGCCAGCCTGGTGGAGGGCCACCTGTTTCTGCTGGATCCCGTGGCCGCGGACCCGGGGCGCGACCTGACGATCCAATGGCACGCGCTCGATTCGCTGATGGCTGCCTGGATTGTCGTGCTCTACGGCATCGGAATGCTCCTCCTTCCGCCCGGCTCAAAACCGGCGCGCGGCGGCTGGCTCTTCCTGCTGGCCGCGATCGGCATCCTTCTTGATTTCGGTCATCACAACTACTCCTCGCCACAGCCGCATCTCATCAAGCTCATCAGCTTCACGGCCACAATGCTGGGCAGCGTTTCGTTCCTGCGCCATCTTCGCGCCGCCCGCCGCCGCATGCCGGGCGCGGACGCGCTCACCGCCTGCATGAGGCAGGTCGAAGTCTGGACCCTTGTCGCCGTGGGCAGCGGCATCCTGCTCGCCGTCCCGCAGATCAATCTCTACGCCCACGGCACGTATGCCATCCCGGCCCACGCCATGGGCAGCGTGATCGGGGTCAACTCCTCGCTCATCCTCATCGCCGGCTACTGCTGGGCGGGGCGGGCCGCGAACCTGCGCCCGGCCCACCTGCGCTGGAACGGAATCGCGCTCGCCCTCTTCTGCGCCACCCTGACCGGCCTCGGCCTTGCCGAGGGAGCGCTTCGAATTGATCGGGACTTCCTCGCGTGGAATGCGTCGCTGCGGCCGTTCCACCTGCTCATTCCCCTCACCGGCCTCCCGCTTTTCGGCACGTTGGCGTGGCTGGGGGCCGGGCTCGCCCGATGCGTCTTCTCGCGTCTCGCGTGCCTGACTGCCGATGACCTCGCCGCCGCCCTGCCCGACCTGCGGCCGTCCGGAGGAAAGCCGCCGGGCGAATACTCGCCCGCCGCGACGGCCGCACTCCAGTCGCGCGCGGGGGCGCCGCCGGACGCCGGGAATTTCGGGGGCCGGCGCGACGCGGATAACGGGGTATCTTGAATCCGTGCAGGCGGTTTGGAAATGGCTGGCGGTCGCGGTCGCCGGGCGCTCGCCGCGCCGGACTCTGCGCCGCGCCCTCTGCATGGCCCTCGCGCTGGCGGTGTTCCTGGGCGTGCTGGCGCGCCCCGTCATCGTGCGGGGCCACAGCATGGCGCCCACGCTCCGGGACGGGAGCTGGCGGATCGCGACGCGCTGGTGGTGCGATGCCCAGCGCCGGCCCGGACGGGGCGACGTGGTGGTCATCCGGCGCGTGGGGGGGCGGATGTATTATCTGAAGCGCGTGCTCGGGCTGCCGGGCGAGACGGTCCATTTCGAGTCCGGCCGCCTGTGGATCAACGGGCATCCGATTCCGGAGGCCTATCGCTCGATCCCCAGTGACTGGACGCTGGCGCCGGTACGGCTGGGTCCGGAGGAATTTTTCGTCGCCGGCGATAACCGGGGCATGCCGGCGGCCGAGCACGCGGCCGGGAGGGTGGAACGCCGTTTCCTTGCGGGGAAAATATGGCCCTGACGCACAGGCGCCCGCTCCTGGCCGCCGTTTTTCTCGCATGTTGCGCCGCGATGGCCCTTCTTCATGCACGCCACCGCGACGAACGCATCATCCGAGGGAAAATCGCGGACCTGATCGCGCGGTGCGAAAAGCGCCCGGGGACGGGCGTCATCCAGACCTTGACGTCCGCCGCCGATCTTCGGGCCTTTTTTGCGCCGGACGCCATCCTGGATCTCGGCGCGCCGTACCCCGCCCGGCTGGAGGCTCGGGAGTTTCCCCCGCTGCTGGCCCGGGCACACATGGAGCTCGAACGCCTGATGATCACGCTGAACGGCATCGAATTTCTTCCGCGCGAGGCCGCCGACCGGATGGACACGCGGCTGGCCGCCGAATTGACGGTCCGGCGCGGCGAAACGGACGAGCGGTATCTCGACGAGTACCGTTTGCGATGGAGGAAGATGGACGGCGACTGGAAGATCACCGACGCGGAGAGCGACAGCTCGATTCAATCCGCGTGGTGACGGGCGTCAGTGCCGGAGATAGAACTCCGCCAAATTTAGTTCAATCGGGGAAGCGATGCGAACCATCGGGCGCCTGAGCGCAACCAGTTGGATCTCCAGTTTGGCGGCGAACGCCACGGCGATTTCGTCCATGGATTTCAATTTCTTCCTGGCGGCATGCGCCAGCGTCTTCTGCAGCGCGTCGGCCTTGAACGCATGCGGCGTGGCGGTTGTCAGGAACTGGTCGCCCTCCGGGATCCCGGTCAGCTTCGTCCCCCGCGCCGTCTCGACGAGCGGATCCGCCAGCCCGTGCGCGACACAGGCCACCCCGCATCGCTTGGCCTGACGGATAGTTTCAGATATGGCCTCGGGCGTCACGCCCGGGCGCGCGCCGTCGTGAATGACGATCACCCCGGCGCGATGTTCCTCCGCGACCTCGAGGCCGGCTTGGATGGACTCCAGGCGGCCGGCGGCGCCCGCGACGGTGGCCTTGACCTTGTTGCACCCGAACAAGTGGACGAGGGATCGAACGCTTTCCAGGCGGTCCTTCGACGCGACGAGCACCAGGCCCTCAACTTCCGGACAGCGCTCAAAGGCCGACAAGCTATATGACAAAACCGGCTTGCTCCCCAAAGTCAGGAACACCGGTTCGATGTCAGCCGGGAAGTCTCCCGGCGGGGAACTCGCCAGAATGATCCCCCAAACCGATGAGCCAGTGGCCACTTTTTTCCGTGCAGTTTTAGCTGTCATACGTTTGCGATCACGCAACCAGTTGTAATTCAATTATTAGCGAATTGTTATAAATGCGGCCCGCGAGGTCAAGCGCAGCTTTGCCGAAGGCAGATAATAATTACATCTACTTGCAGCGCTGGCGGTTACAGCTTCAGACTCGCGGCTGCAATTGGCGGGGAGCGAGGGCCTGTATGCGGGCCATGATGAGTTCGCCGATTTTATCGTAGTAATTCGCGTCGGAAGAGAACTGCTCGAATTCAGCGCGTTCGATGGGCGTTCCGACAATGATCCGGATCTTCCGCGGACGGATCCAACGGTGGTGGCGGGAAAAAGCTTCGAAGCTGCCGACAATATATGCGGGCACGACGGGAACGCCGGATTTTGCGGCGATGAAACCGACGCCGGGTTTCACCGGTTGCAGCGCACCATCGCTGGATCGCGTGCCTTCCGGAAAAAAACCCAGGCAGTCGCCGGCTCTGAGAACCGACAAGGCCTTCTTCAGCGCGGATACGTCGCCGCGCTCCCTGGAGATTGGGACGGCGCGGACGCCATGCAGAAGCCGCCCGAACCACCGGTTGTGGAACAGGGTGTCGCGCGCCATGAATCGGACATGTCGGTGCATCGCCGCGCAACCGAGGACCGGCGGGTCCAGAAAACTCGCGTGATTGGCCACCAGCAGGACACCGCCGGACGAGGGCACGTTTTCAGAGCCCTCGACCGAGAGGCGGTTGACAAGCTTCAGGAAAACCAGAAGTGAGTTCCTGCAAAACGTATACAGGCGCGAACTCTGCACCGGCTCGGTCATGGTTGCGCCAGGGCTTCGCGCACCTGCCGGACCACCAGCGCCACAACATCCGAGGCCGCCAGCGCCGTGGAATCTATGACGCGCGCGCCCAGCGCGATCTGCAGCGGCGCCGTCTTGCGCGTGGAATCCTTTCGATCGCGGCGCTTGAGCGAGGCGAGGACATTGTCAACCGTCGTATCCGCCGCCGACAGGACCATCTCCTGGTGGCGTCGGCGCGCCCGCTCCTCGGGGTCGGCATCGAGGTAGAACTTGAAGGGCGTATCGGGGAAAACCACCGTCCCGATGTCGCGTCCTTCCATGACCAGGCTTCCGAATCGCGCGGTTTCGCGGAGATGCTGGACGACCCGCGCCCGCACATCGGGAACGGCCGCCACATCACTGACGCGTTCCTGGACCGGCATGGAACGGATTTGAGCGCCCGGGTCCTCCCCGTCCAGCGTGAACCGGATGGCGCCCTCCTCGACGAAGAAATCAAGCTGTGTCCGGCGGACCAGTTCCGCCACGGCGGCGGGGTCCTCGGTGTTGACCCCTTCCCGGAGGCACTTCCACGTGAGGCCGCGGTACAGGGCTCCGGAGTCAACATAGTGGAAGGCCAGCGCGCGCGCGGCCTGCCGCGCCACGGTGGATTTCCCCGAGGCGGACGGGCCGTCAATGGCAACGGTGATGTGCAAGTTATTCGACATGACCGCCCAGCGAGCGGAAATCGGACCAGAATCCGGGATAGGAGGTGTCCACGCACGCGACATTATTGATCACCACCTGGTCGGTCGCATGGCTAGCGAGCACAGCCATGGCCATGGCAATCCGGTGGTCGCCGTAACTGCGCACGGCGCCTGTCGGCTTCAGCTCCACCGGTCCTTTGATCGCCATGCCATCGGGTCGCTCTTCGACGTCCGCACCCATCAGGCGCAGGTTCGCCGCCATGGTGGCGATGCGATCGGACTCCTTGACGCGCAGCTCGGCCGCATTCTTGATCTCCGTCACGCCCTCCGCGAGGCAGCCCAACGCCGCCACCAGCGGCAATTCGTCAATCAGGTTCGGAATTTCGGCGCCCTTCACCACAACGGCCCTCAATTTCCCACCCGTCACCGAGATCTCGCCCACCGGCTCGCCGTCCATCGAGGTTTCATCCATCCGCACCTCCACCTGGGCGCCCGCGCGGCGCAGGACATCGAGCAAGGCGGTGCGGCGCGGGTTCAAGCCCACCTTCCGGATGACGACGCGGGAGCGCTTCCGGCCCGCCGCGGCGACCAGCCAGAAGGCCGCCGATGAGAAATCGCCGGGCACCACGAACGGACGGGCCTTGAGTTTGGGCCCGCCCGGGCCGAAACCCTGGAGCGAGATCTGCAAGCCGTTCACGGTCAATGGCAGATCCAGCATGCGGAACACCCGTTCGGTGTGGTCCCGCGTGGGGATCGGCTCGGTCACGCCGGTCACGCCGTCCGCGAACAAGCCGGCGAGCAGGACGCAGGACTTGACCTGCGCGGACGCCACCGGCAGGACGTAATCAACCGGCTTGAGTTTGCCGCCCGTGATCCGGATCGGCGCGGTCCCCCGGTCGCCGGTCAGCTCGACCGTGGCCCCCATCCGCTCCAGGGGATCCTTGATCCGGGCCATGGGCCGGCTGCAGAGCGAATCGTCGCCCGTCACCTCGAACGTTCCGGGCTGTCCGGCCAGGATGCCCGCGAGCAGGCGGATGGTGGTGCCGGAATTCCCGACATTGAGCGGGCCCGCGGGCTGGAGAAACTTGCCGCCCGTCCCCTGCACGTGCAGGAGGCCCGTCTCATCGAAGTAGGATCGGGCCCCAAGGGCCTCCATCGCGCGAAGCGTATTCACGCAATCTTCGCTCTGGAGAAAGTTCCGGATGGTGGACGTGCCCGAGGCGAGCGCCGCCATCATGGCCATGCGATGCGAGATGCTCTTGTCGCCGGCCGCCTCCAGTTCGCCCGCGAACGATTCGGAGGGCCGGATGATGACCGATTGGGGTATTTGACTCATTTGGTAATGGCCTTTTTTCCGCGGACGGCGCCCACCAGCGCGCGGCGCGCGGCCCGTCCTTCTTCCAATGCCCCTGTTATGCCGATAAAATCCCCTTTGTCCAGCATCGCCACAAGGCGATCCAACTGCCTCCGGAACGCGCGCAATTCGCCGGCGAGATTGGAGCGGTTGGTCCGCACGATATCCATCCACACTTCGGGCGATCCCTCCGCGACCCGCGTGGTGTCGGCGAAGCCGCTGCCGCAGTAGGGTCCGATCGCCGACCGGTCCGGGCGCCGGCCCACGGTCAGCGCCAGCAGGCTCGCGACCATGTGCGGCAGGTGGCTCGTGCGCGCCAGGATCTCGTCGTGGCGCCGGCTGTCCATCCGCGCCACGCGGCCGCCCAGCGCCCGCCAGAAGCGGGTGACCCGGGCGACGGCCTCCGCGGGAAGGCCGCGGGGGGGCGTGATCAGGACCGTTGCGCCGTCATAGAGGTCGCCGCGCGCCGCGCCGATGCCCTGTTTTTCGGATCCGGCCACCGGGTGACTGCCCACAAAGCAGGCGCCCGTCCCACGCACGCACCGGGGAATTTCACGATCTAGAAACGCGCGCGTGCTCCCGACATCCGTCAGGATCTGTCCGGCGGAAAGGCCCGGGCGGCACGCCCGCGCCAGCTCCGGGATCGCCTGGACCGGCGCGCAAAGCACCACGAGGTCCGCCCCCCGGGCCGCCTCGGCCGGGGACTGGCACAAGCGGTCCACGGCGGCGCGGCGGAGCGCCTCCCGCCCGCGCGCGGGGGTCCGCGTGTACCCGACAACCTCCCACGGCAAACGGCGCGCCTTCGCGGCGAGGCCGATCGAGCCCCCCATCAGACCCAATCCGATGACAGCCAACCGGCGCATGGAATTCAAATCGTCCGACCCAACACGGCCGCGATGCCGCGCACGCCGTCCAACATCTTGTTGAATTGGGACTCGTCCAGGGTTTGCGCGCCGTCGGAAACCGCCTTCTGCGGATTCGGATGCGCCTCCACCAGCAGGAGGTCGGCGCCGCAGGCCACGCCGGCCAGCGCCATCGGCGCAACGAGGTCGGCGACGCCCGTCCCATGGCTGGGATCAACCGCAACCGGCAGGTGCGAGAGCTTCTTGAGCACGGGGACCGCGTTGAGGTCCAGGGTGTTGCGGGTGGCCTTCTCATAGGTGCGGATGCCCCGCTCGCAAAGGATGACATGCTCGCAACCCTGGCTCAGGATGTATTCCGCGCTCATCAGCAGTTCCTCGATGGTCCCCGAGATGCCCCGCTTGAGCAGCACCGGTTTTCGCGCGCGGCCAACGGCCTTCAAGAGGGAGTAATTCTGCGTGTTGCGCGCGCCGATCTGGATCACGTCCGCCACCTCGGCCACCATTTCCACGTCGCGCGTGTCCATGACCTCCGTGATGAACGGCAAACCGGTCCCGGCGCGGACCTCCGCCAGAATCTTCAGGCCCTCGACGCCCAGTCCCTGGAATGCGTAGGGCGAGGTCCGCGGCTTGAACGCACCGGCACGCAACATCCGGGCGCCGGCCGCCCGGACAAAGCGCGCGGTCTCCATCATGATCTCCGGCGTCTCGACCGAGCACGGGCCCGCCACGATGACGATCCGGTTGCCCCCGATCACCACCGGCTCCGCCCCGGCGTGGGGCGAAGGAATCCGGATCTCAGTGAGGGATGGATGGAACTCGCGGCTCGCCAGCTTGTAGGGCTTCTGGATGCGCATCACGGAATCAACGCCGGGAAAAACATCCAGCGGCTTGTTGGCCAGCAGGGTCTCATCGCCGATGATGCCGATGACCGAGCGCTCCGCGCCCCGGCTCAAATGGGGCTTCAGCCCCCATTCGCGGACGCTCTTTTCAATATGCTCGATCTGCTCCGCCGTCGCGTCACGTTTCAGTACAACAATCATGGCCTCAACGTCTCCTGAACCGCGGCCAACGCATCGAGAAAGCGCCGGTTTTCCGCCGGCGTGCCGACCGTGACCCGGATGTATTCGGGAAGCCCATAGTTGTCCACGGGCCTGACAATCACCCCCCGGCGCAACAGGGCCTCGAAGTATTCCGCGCCCCGTCCGACCTTCACAAGGAGAAAATTGGCCGCCGAGGGCACATAGGGCACGCCGGCCGCCGCGAGACCCTGCGAAAGCTGGTCGAGTCCCTCCTCCACCATTTCGCGGGTCCGCGCGATGTGCGCATCGTCATCCAGGGCCGCCAGCGCCGCGGCTTGGGCCATCGCGTTCACATTGAACGGCTGCCGCACCCGGTTGAGCAGGGCGATCCCCTCCGACGGGGCAACCGCATAGCCGATGCGCAATCCGGCCAGCCCGTGCGCCTTGGAAAACGTGCGCAGCACGAACAGGTTCTTGCGTTCCCGCACGAGGCGGAGCGCATCCGGGCGCTGGCGGGGCGGCAGGAGTTCGATGTAGGCCTCGTCCAGCACCGCCACCACAGGGTCTGGCAGATTGTCGAGAAAGCGTTCCAGCGCCGCGGCCGCCACAGCGGTGCCGGTTGGATTGTTCGGGTTGGCCACGAAAACGAGGCGCGTGTCAGGACGGATGGCCCCGCGCATGGCGTCGAGATCGTGCGTGAAATCACGCATGGGCGTTTCGATGGCGGTCGCCTGGTAAAGGGCCGACACCAGTTTATAGACCACGAACGCCTGCTCCGACATTACGGCGCTGGTCCCCGGCCCCAGATAGACGTGCGCGAGCAAAGCCAGGATTTCGTTGCTGCCGTGACCCAGAAAAATCTCGTCCCGCGCCACGCCGAGTTTGCGCGCCAACGCCTCGCGCAATACGTAGGAATCGCCGTCCGGATAGATGTGCATCCGCCCCGCGACGCGAGCCATCGCCGCCAGGGCCCGCGGGGAAGGGCCGAGCGAATTTTCATTCGAGGCCAGCTTCAAAATGGATCCCGGATCGCCCAAACCAAGCTCGCGGGCGACTTCCTCGATCGGCTTTCCGGGCCGGTAGGTCGCCAGCTCAGTCACCCAGGGTTTGGCCGCTGAAAGCAATGCGCTCACGGCCCGTTCCTCACCAGCAGGACAATGGCCCGGCCCGGTCGCCCGCACACCGACAGCCGGCCGTCCTGCAGGGCACGGCACGCCGCCGGCAAGCTCGATTCCAGCATGCAGAGCGCGTCCCATCGCCCGGCCAACATCTTCCGGACCGCGGCCGTCGGCGCGCCCGCATCCTCGTACCGCGCGCTGCGCCCGAATTGATCCCGGGCCGCCAGCCAGGCGTCCAAACGCCCGCCGGCCGCCACCCCGATGCGAAGGACACCTTCCAGCGACAGGGCTGCCGACATGATTTCTCGATAGATGGCTTCCAGCGCGGCCTGGCGCAGCGGCCCCCGGTTCCGCGCGTTCAGGCCGGCGAGCACCTCCCGTTCGCGGGCCGGAACATACAGCGCCCCACCCGAGCGCCGCTTGATCGCGCCGATGGCAAGGGCCATCCGACTCCGCCGGTTCAACAACGCGAGCAGGCGGGCGTCCAGACGGTCAATGGAAGCCCGCAAGGCGGCCAGGCGCGCTTCAGCGCCGGTCGTCTTCTTCCGTCCCGGGCTCTTCATCGCCATCGTCTTCCTCCTCGTCCTCGTCGTCCTCATCGTCATATTCGTCTTCGTCATCCTCGTCGTCGTATTCGTCCTCGTCGCCTTCCGGGGATTCAGGGCCCGATTCCTTATCCGGGCGCGGGGCCGTGTCCGGTTCCGAATCCGGTTTCCCGGGGGCGACCGAATCGCCCTCGCCCGACTGCGTCCCCGGATCTTCCAGCGCCGATCCGGCCCCGGCCTCCGCTTTTCGCGCTTCCTGCTCGGCTTCCATGCGCCGCAACTCTTCCACGCCCGGCAGGTCTTTCACGTCCTTCAGGCCGAAATATTCGAGGAACTTCTGCGTGGTGCCGAATTGCCAGGGACGCCCCGGCAGTTCGCTGCGCCCCGTGATCCGGATCAATTGCAGATCAATCAGGTTGCGCAGGATCTGGTCCACCGCGACCCCGCGGACCGATTCGATCTCAGCCCGCGTGCAGGGCTGCCGATACGCGATGACCGCCAGGGTCTCGAGGGCCGGACGGCTCAAGCGGCTTGCCCGGCCCTTCTGGAGCAACTGGCGGAGCCAGGGCCCGCAGTTCGCGTCGTTCTCCATCCGGTACCCGCCGGCGACTTCGTTGAGATGGATGCCGAGTCGCGACGCGCGCAGGTCGCCTTGCAATCCGCCCACCGCCGTCCGAAGGTCCGCTTCCCCGACCTCCGCGAAATCCTTGAAGGCGCCGCCCCGCTCCTCCGCCACCTGGCGCAGGCAGCGCCGGATGTCGGCCAGCGAGACCGATCCCTTCGCGGCAAACAGCAGGGCCCCGACAATCTGCTTCAGCTCCGGCAATACCTGGGTGTCCGACACGTCGCTCCTCCGCTATCAGGCCGCCTCCGCGGCCACCAGTTCGATATCCTCAAACGCACGCTCCTGCCGGGCCCGGATCTGCTTCATGCGGATCAGTTCCAGGACCGCGAGGAACGTGCACACCATTTCATAGCGGTGCCGCATCTGCCGCAGCAACGCGCCCAGGCGGACGGGCGTTCCCGCGCGCACCAGCCGGCTCAATTCGTCAATCTTGTCCGCCACGGTAAAACGGTCCGCGAACAATTCGGCGACGCTCTCCCGCGGCGCCTTCTTCAACGCCTCATTAAACGCCGCGATCAGGTCAAAAATGCTGACGTCCTGGAGCGCCAGGTCGGGCTCCGCGCCCAGCTGCACGTGCTCGCCCTCGCGCGCAAACACATCCTCGCGATACAGGGCGAGGGACTCGAGGTGCAGGGCGGCATCCTTGAATTTCTTGTACTCGACCAGCTGGCGGACCAGGTCCCATCGCGGGTCGTCCTCCTCGGGCTCCAGCTCGGGGCGCTCCTCCACCGGAAGCAGCATGCGGCTCTTGATCATCATCAGCGTCGCCGCCATCACGAGAAACTCCCCGGCGATGTTCAGGTC
>CAYMCD010000085.1:0-13823 GCA_964388845.1 uncultured Verrucomicrobiota bacterium | reverse complement strand
ACCATCGGCAGAGAGGTTTCTTCTGATATATTCAAGAACGAACGCAGCCATCTGCAGTTGAAGGAGGCAAGACCAATATGGCAATGGAAATGCGTGTATATCAATGCTACCGCATGATCATCAAATGATTACAAGGAACGTCCCCATCTTCCCTGATCGCCGGCGACGCGGATGGGGATGGGGTGGTGGGCGGGGCTGACCGGTTGATCTGGGAGACGCAGGCGGAGGAGTAAGATGTGACCAGTGACCGGTATTCGGTGATCGGTCCGTATACACACCGGATTCCGTTTCGCTTTGTCCGTTTACTGCTTGCTGGTCACTCCCTCCCCGCCGACACCCGCGACGTCGCCCCCGCCGGCAAGGCAAAAATAGGGACGTTCCTTGCATCTACAATCACCAGTGCTAGTTACGTGGATATTACCGCATATACGTAGATTCGGAAGACTTCCCGAATAGCAAGGCTGGCCAGGGTTTATCTGAAACCGCTCTGCTGCGATGTCTTCAATCGAGGCGAGGCTCGCAAACCGTTCCGGTGACCGGCCACAACATTTATCTCGGCGCGCCCAACCCAAGAGGGCATCGCATTATCGCCGACGCACCGGCATCGGTGCCGATGCTGAGCTCGTTTGAAGCCGGGAGCAGAACAAGACCATCGGCAGAGAGGTTTCTTCTGATATATTCAAGAACGAACGCAGCCATCTGCGGATGAAGGATGCAAGACCAACACGGCAACGGAAATGCGTGTATATTGATGCTACCAATTGATCGTCAATAGTTTACCAGGAACGTCCCCATCTTTCGCCCCCATCTTCCCGGAAGAGTCTTCCCCACGGGTAATTCCAAATCAGGCTCGACTTTTCGGATTTGGCTATCTTAAATAGTCGCATCGGTCGGGTGTTGGTTTCATTCATGTATTCCTCGGGGGGGGCGGCCATGAATTCGATTCGGCGGGCGCGGATTGGTGCCTGGTTCACCGCAAGGCTGTGTGTGTGTCTCATCGCCGCGGCATCGGTCGCGTGGGGCGATCCCGTGGTCTCGCTGCCCGGCGGCACGCTGATGGGGGCCCGGTTCCTGCACGTTTCGGCGGATGAAGGACCACCGGTCAGCTATGGCACCAATCTGGTCGGCTACCTGATTCTTCGCGATGTCCAGCATCCGTTCGATCCGCTGGTCCCCGGAGTCACCCAGACCCAGCGCTGCCAGGCGATGGCCTCGTTCGCTTTCTCCACCAACGGGCCCGCCGGATTCCAGAAGGTGGACCTGCCCGTCTGCCTGCGGATCAAGACGGAGACGCTCCATGCCGACCCCACGCAGTCCGTCGTATCCGTCGAGCTGTTGGAACTCGACGCCACCTGCCGCAGCAATCTCGCCCCGTACGGCGTCATACTCCGGGAGAGCCCCAGTGTGCCCTCCATCGGCACGTCCACGGTGACCCGGCTGCCGGGCGGCGATTTCTATGTGGACAGCTTCTTTGACATCTTTACGGAAGTCAGTCTGGACGGCGGGTCCAACTGGGAACCGGGTTCCGGCGCGTTCCGGATGGAAGGGCGCGGGGATCCGCTGGTCGGGCCGAAGTCCGTCACCTCCACGAAACTGGTGCCACCGCCCGGCGACGAGCTGCGCCTCCATCCCCGAACGCCGGTGGTTTTCACCAACGGCTGCCGACTCGACGAGCTGCGAATTCGCGTGTTCACCAACAATGCACCCCCGCCGCCCTGGATGAGCAACCGGCTCGACACGCTGCGCGGGCAGGCGATTCTCCGCGTTTCCACCAACATCGGCGGCCCCGCGGCATGGTATCTGACCGACGCGGAGCTCGTCCTGCGCCAGCGCTCGCTGGCCGGGCCGGCGGAGGTCGACCGCGTGGATACCGAGTTTGTCCAGATGAATCTCTCGGGCGGCACCATGCCGTTCGACCTGGTCTTCCGGGAAAGCCCGGTGTTCCGGTCCATGGGCCAGTCCTCCCTCGCGGAACTCGACGATGGCGACTACCAGGTGGACAGTTTCTTCGATGTGTTCGTCGAGATTTCCACGGACGCCGGACTCTCCTGGGCTCCGGGCGTGGATCCGGCGCACCTCGAATTGGGAAGTCCGGCGGAGCGGGTTCTGTTCGGACCGACTCCGGATTTCCCGTCGCCCAACGCGCTGCTGTCGGCGCCGGCGGATGATATGATCCGCTACGGCACGAATGCGGCCATCCGGAACCTGCGCGGTGTGGCTCCTAGCCCAGCCACCAATCTGCCGGCCCCGGGCGTTTCCGTCTCCCACGCCTTCACGATGAACGTCATCCTGGAGCTCTCCACCGACGGCGGCGCGACCTTCAACACTTTCAACACCATCGCCAATTGCCAGGCGCTCCTCGAGGGCTTGCCACCCTTCGGATCCACGCTCTTCACCGGACTCCGGCTGATACTCATGAATATGGATGGCCATGGCCTGCCGCCCTTGGTGCTCATCCGCGAAATGCCGCTTCTTGAATCGCCGGGATGGAACAGCAGCACGCCGGCGGGCACGGAATGGCAGGTGGACAGCTTCTTCGACGTCTGGACGGAGCTCTCCCTCGACAACGGCTCCACGTGGCTGCCCGCCGACAAGCCGATGCCGATCCGCATCACCCGCAACGGCGATCCGGTCCGAATCGCGCGGGGCATTGACCTGCACGCCACGCCCGGCAACGGATCCACCTACCTCGACTTCGGCGCGATGCCGCTGCCGCCGGACTTCTTCGGGCCGGGATCGGATCCCTTCGATGGGCGCGTCGAACTGCTCGGCGTCCCGCTGATGCCCGGCTCGTGGGTCTCGGCGGACACGGTCGTGCAGCGGCCGCGCGATGCATTCGTTCCACCGGGCGGCGGCGACGTCGTGCCCATCGAGATCGTCGCGCTGAACCTGTTCTGCGCCCAGAACATCACCGTCACCTACTCCAACACCGCGCCGGAACTCTGGTACTTCCAGGTTTGCCTGTCCTCGTCGAATCCGCAGCAACCGGGCCGGCTCACGATCCACCGCGACCTCTGCGGAGACGGCGGTTCGTTCGAATCCTTCCTGCCGGTCCAGCCGCGCATCACCTTCACGCGCGTCACCGATTCGGTGGTGCGCGTGGTTGATCCCGGACCGATCTTCCCGTTTGAGGGCCGCGGCTGCTGGTCCGCCACGAACCGGCCGGCGCTCGGCATGGTGACGTCGGCGCCGAACCTCTTCGTGGACCACGACTGCAATCCTTTCACGCCGGCGCTGGGACCGCTCGGGGGCACGACGAGCAATTTCCTGACCTCGGTCTACGTCAATCGGTGCCGCACCAACACCTGCCTCGACGCGCCCCTGCTGCGCCGTCGGCTCACCGTCTTGGAGGCCGAGGGCGCATGCCACGGATTCGTACCGGCGTGGACCGGCACGGTGACCGATGTGGACGGCGACGGCGTGCGCGATGACGCCGACAACTGCCCGACCGCGAGGAATCCCGACCAGGCGGACACGGATCGGGACGGCGTCGGCGACGTCTGCGACGACTACCCGCTGGACTACGATCCCTGTCTCGATCCCTTCGACTACACCGTCCGCCGCTACACCAACGCCATCGGACTCATGGAGATCGCCGACGGCGCGGTCACGACCCGGCACGACCTCGCCGGCGCGGTGACGCTCGTGACGCGGGTGCCCGGCGCGGGCACGGCGGTGGATGGCGACGCAAGCGGTCGCGACCAGGTCTGCACCGAGATGGTCGCGCTCGAACTGGTCTCGCTGCAGGACCCTTCCCTGGCGGTCCGCCTCGACCGGGGCGCCCACTCCGGCGGCATCAACGAGGAACGCGTCAACGGCACGCCGGGCGGCCTCGACGCGCACCCGACCCCTCCGGGCGGGATGGTGGACAGCTTCTTCGACGTCTTCTTCGAGGTCGAGCTGGATGGCCGACGGTACCATACGCCCGCCCCGATCCCGCTCGCCGAGGACCAGGGGCTCAAGGGCGTCATCCCGCGCGACGGCGAACTCTTCCGCTGGCGGACGCCGGAGTTTCATCCGCTGTTCTTCAACGCGGAACTGGTCAGCAACCTCGGCTTCCGGATGATTTACCTCGTTCCGGAACCCCTGCGGTTGAACATCACCAACGGCGGCGGCCCGGTCGTCACGTGGCCCGAGCCCGCGCCCGCGCACACCCTGCAATGGGCCATCGTCTTGAGCGGCACGCAAATCTGGACGGACGTCGCGCCGCTGTACGTGTCGAATGGAACGATCTTCTCCCACATCGTGTCGCCGACCAACCCCGTCCATTTGTTCCGCATCACGCGCCCCACCCCGCCCATCGGGCCCTGAAGCCAGACGAGAGACCCCGCACATGAGAATGCTATGCCGCCTCGCCGCGCTCGCCGCGCTGTTCGTCGTCCCCGGGGTGTTGGCCCAGGGGCCGCTGACCCCGCCCGGCGCGCCCGCGCCGACGATGAAGACGCTGGAACAGATCGAGCCGCGCATCCCCATCACGAACCTTCCCATCACCCTCAGCGCGCCGGGATCCTACTACCTGACGGGGAATCTGACCGGGGTGACGACGAACGGCATCACCATCGCGTCCGACGACGTTTCGATTGACCTGGAGGGCTTCGCCATCGAAGGGGTCGCCGGCTCGGCGCGGGGCATTACCGACGATTTGACGATCCGCAGGAACATCCGCGTCCGCAACGGAACGATCCGGAACTGGGGCGACGCCGGGGTGAACCTGAACTTTTCCCGCAACAGTTTTCTGGAGGACCTGCGGTCGTTGTCGAACGGCGCGTCGGGCCTCGTGCTCGGCCGGAGCGGCGTGATTCGGAATTGCGCGGCGGAAGGAAATGCCGGGACGGGCATCATAACGCCGGACCACCGGTGCGTCATCCTGTCGTCCGCGGCCACGCGCAACGGCGGGCGCGGCATCCACGGCGGCGTTGCGACGACGATCGGCGATTGTACGGCCACCGAGAACGCGGGGCACGGCCTGTACGCCGGTTTCGGAAGCGTCGTCCGCGGCTGCACGGCCGCATACAACGGGACGAACGGCATCTACGCCGACACGGGGACCACGGTGACGGACTGCTCGGCGACGTTCAACGGCCAGGCCGGAATCTACGGCTGGTACAAATGCGCCATCGAGCGGTGCACCGCCTCGCAAAATACCGGCGACGGCATCGCGGTCGTGGGAAAATGCCGCGTCGTGGGCAACACGGTCGGCGGCTATGGCGCGGGCAGCAGCCCGGCCGGAATCCGCGTCTCCAATTCGGCCAACCGCGTGGAGGGCAACCTCGTCACCGATTGCACCCTGGGCATCCAGGTGCAGGGCGCCTCCAACCTGATCGTCCGCAACAGCGCGAGCCTGAACACGACGAATTTCGACATCGCCCCCGGCAACGCATACGGCCCCATCGTCAATGTGGCCGGCGTCGGCAATATCACCGCCGTCACGAATGCCGTCCATCCGTGGGCCAATTTCGAGTTCTAGGATCACGCCGCAGTGGCATCGCACAGGAGCCGCATATGACCCGATATCCCAGGCTGAAGATATGGAGCGCCGTATGGCTGGCGCTCGCGCCGTGTCTTCTCTCCGCATCGGCCACCAGCATCAACGCGGTCCATCGCGACGCCTACGGCGCGAACATCGGCTGGATCAATTTCCGGGGCGACGTGGCGAACGGCGCGGCGATGGGCCTGTACTACACCACCGGCCATGTCTGGAGCGCCAACGCCGGCTGGATCCGCCTCGGGTCCGGCGCGCCGACGAACGGCTATAGTTACGCGAACAACTCCGCCTCCGACTGGGGCGTGAACCTCGTCCTGCCCGGCGGCCACCTGCGCGGCATGGCCTACGGCGCGAACATCGGCTGGATCAACTTCGAGACGAACGGAAATGCCCGCGTGGACCTCGCCACCGGCAACCTGAGCGGCTACGCCTACGGCGCGAACGTCGGCTGGATCAGCCTGAGCAACAGCCAGGCCTACGTGCAGACCGACCATCTGGACTGGGGTCCCGACACCGACGGCGACGGCATTCCCGACGCTTACGAACAAGCCGCCGCCGGCAGCCTGACCAACCTCGCGGCAGGCGGCGATGCCGACACCGACGGGGCCGCGGACAAGGACGAATTTCTCGCCGACACCGATCCGCTGGACGACACCAGTCTGCTGGAAATCACCAGCCTGAGCCGCGCCACGACCACCAACGCCGTGACGTGGACCGTCGAGCCGACCCGTACCTACCGGCTGGAGCAGGCGTCCGCCGCGAGCAACGGCGCGGTCTGGGCCGACAGCGGACTTGGCGTCCTCCCGCCCGGCGGCGGTCCCACGCTCACCGCGCTGGCGCCCGACCCCACCAACACCACCCTGTTCTACCGCGCAAAAGCCCTCGTTCCACTCGCCCCCTAAAGGAGATCCATGAAGCCGATAAAATTCCTCGCACTGACCGCGCTCGCCCTGCCCTTCCTACCCGGTATTGCCCTCGCCCAGGGGCCGCTGACTCCGCCCGGAGCGCCCGCGCCGACGATGAAGACGCTCGATCAGGTCGAGCCGCGCACGGCGTTGACGGGCGGCGTTTACGCCATCACGCAGCCGGGCTCGTATTACCTGGCCGCGCCGATGCAAGCCGTTTCGATTGACGCCGACAACGTCACGCTGGACCTCATGGGTTTCGCCATCGCTGCCACCGGCGGTAGCGCGATCTATTTTTACGGCACTCATACAAACGTGGTGATCCGGAACGGAACGATCTCATCCAGCATCGGAAACGGCGTCCAGTATGCGTCGTCCACCGCCCATGCCCGCGGATTGGTGGAGGGCATCCGCGTGATGAATGCCAGCATCGGCATGAACCTGCCGGGCGGCTTTCTCGTGCGCAACTGCCAGGTCCATGGCTGCTCCCAGGTGGGCATTAAAGGAAATGGCGCCCTCGAAGTGGAGAACTGTCTCATCCAGGGAAACGCGACGGGCTTGAGCCTGACCAACGGGTCGCGGGCGGCCGGCAACACCGTGGCGTACAACACCGGCGAGGGCATCCTGTTGCGCGGCACGAACAGCATTCTGACCGGCAACATCGTCAAGGGCAATTCGGACAATTACGATCTCGCGCCCGGCAACCAGCTCAACCTGCTGCTGTGCGATATTCCGGAAACACTCGACTGGCCCTGTTCGGTCACGCTGGCGGGCACTCTCGCCAGCTCGTCTATTTTCTATGATGGGATATGGGTGACCGCCGACAATGTGACGATTGACATGGCCGGGCACAGCCTGATCGGGCCCGGGGCGACCGGTTTGAGCGGCATCTATCAGGGCTCCGACCGGCGGAATCTGCGGGTCTTCAACGGCAAGGCGATCAACTGGACCGCGGGCAGCCAGGCCGGATTCAATCTGAACGGCGCCGGGAATATTCTCGAAGACCTGCAGGCAACCGGCAACGAGCAAGGATTTGTCCTCGGCGCCGGCGGCGCCATGATCCGCTGTGTGGCCGTATCCAACCAATACGCCGGCATCAGCGCGGGCGACGGCTCCACGCTGTCGGATTGCCTGTCCCGGGAAAACACCACCGGGATCGCGGCATCCAGCGGCAACGCGCTGATCGGCTGCACCGCGCAGAACAATGCGGGCTTCGGTTTCAGCGTGAGCTCGGCCGGCGTCCTCCGCAATTGCGTCGCCCACAACAACGGGAACACCGGCATATTCGCCCTCGATGGGTGCTCGATCGAAGACTGCGTCGCGTATCTCAACGATGGGGACGGCTTCGCTGTCACGTCCGGCAACTCGTTGAGCGATTGCGTCGCGCAATTCAACGACGGCGACGGCATCGAAATGAACTACGCCAATCGCGTGGCGGACAATATCTGCGACCGCAACGGCTTCACGAGCGACGGTGCGGGCATTTATGCCCTCGGTGGCGGCAACCGGATCGAAGGCAACTTTTGCACCGACAACGACCGGGGCATTGACGTGGACGCGGCCGGCAATTTCATCGTCCGCAACACCTGCTCGGGGAACACGACCAATTGGGTTGTGGCGGTAAGCAACGTCTGCCTGGTCGTCAACGCGGCGCTTTCTTCCTCGGCGATCTCCGGCGACAGCGGCGGCACGACCCCCGGCTCGGCCGACCCGAGCGCGAATTTTACGCATTGAGACGCACGCGACGCCCGGAGGCTGGAGGGATAGGAGGGAAAGAAGGTGACTGAGAAGCAGGTGCAGGGCGCATTGCGGACGCGGCGAATCTACGAGTCGCCGCGGCGGGATGACGGCTACCGCGTCCTCGTGGACCGCCTGTGGCCGCGCGGCATCGCGAAAGCGGCGGCCGCGCTCGACGAGTGGGCCAGGGACCTCGCCCCCTCGACCGAGCTGCGCGCGTGGTTCCACGCCGACCGCGCGCGCTTCCCGGAATTCGCCCGGCGGTACGAACAGGAACTGGCCGGACGGCAGGCGGAACTGTACGCCCTCGCCGCACGCGCGGGTTCCAAGCCCCTCACCCTGCTCACCGCGGCGAAGGACATCCCCCACAGCCACGTTCCCGTCCTGATGGCCGGGCTCAAGCGAAGGGGTCGCAAACAATGAAAACCTCCACCCATCGCCTCCTGCTCGGTGTGCCCACGGTGGCGGCCCTGGGGCCGGTCGTGTATCCTGCCTCGGCGGCGGGCAGTCTGGAGAACGGCGCGGGCGTGGTCTTCACCGTCACCAACGACGCGCCGCGGCGGAATTACAGAACCGGAGTGCAGGTACCATGACAAACGCAATCTGTCGGATGCGGTTATCGAACTTTGGCGCAGGGTTGCTGGCCATGGGCCTGACCGTCCTTTGCTCCGCATCCGTTCAGGCAGCGGCGTGGTACGTCGCGACCAACGGCAGCGACGCGGCGGCGGGCACGAACTGGCTGACGGCGAAGCAAACGATCCAGGCCGCGGTGGACCTGGCGGTGTCCAATGACGTCGTCTTGGTCAGCAACGGCGTTTATGCCACGGGCGGCCGGGTGGTGTACGGGGCGATGACCAATCGCGTGGCCATCACCAATGCCGTCATCGTGCGCAGCGTCAACGGGCCGGCGGTAACCTCTATCAAGGGACAAGGCCCATTCGGCAACGATGCTGTTCGATGCGTCTACCTTGGAACGAACGCTTCGTTGATCGGCTTCACACTCACCAACGGCGCCACGCTGTCCGCCGGTCACGCCGTGAATGAACGGAGCGGCGGCGGCCTGCTGGGCATCGTTTCCTCGACCATCAGCAATTGCATCATCCGCAACTGTGCCGCCAACTTCGGCGGCGGCTCGTCCTACGGCAACTTTTTCGACTGCACCTTCCTCAACAATACATCGACAACGGACGGCGGCGGCGCGTACGTCGGCGTGTACACGCGCTGCCGTTTCGAGGGCAACGCGGCGGCGGCCGCTGGAGGGGGCGTCGCGTACTCGACGGTCATCAGCTGCATGGTAATCAGCAACCGCGCAAATTACGGCGGAGGCCTGAGAAGCGGCTCCTCCGCCAACTCAACGTTCACATACAATACCAGTGTTCTCGACGGCGGCGGCGTATACAGCGCGTCGGTGACCAACTGCCTCGTCATGGGTAACCAGGCGGGAGGCAACGGCGGCGGCGTGTCGGCAGGAAACGGCGTCGGGTGCGCGATCATCGGCAACACGGCGGTGAAGCTCGGAGGCGGGGTCCATGCGGCTACGCTGTCGTACATCTTTCGGAACAGCACGATAGCCGGGAACCGGGCGGCCGAGGGCGGCGGCGCGTACGGCTGCCGACACCTGAATGGCCTCGTCTACGACAACACCGCGGCCGTCGGCCCGAACTGGTCCGGCGGCGTGTACTCCAACGCATGCTCGTTCCCCATGCCGCCCGGCACGGGAAACATAACGAACAACCCTGCGCTGGCCGGCTCGTATCAATTATCAACCGCGTCGCCCTGCATAGGAGCGGGAGATTTTGCGGCGGTCATAGGCGCCGACATTCATGGGGAACCGTGGAACAACCCGCCGTCAATCGGTTGTGATGAAATCAATGTGGGCGCGCTGACGGGGCCGCTCGTCGTAACGGCCAGTGCGTCGCTGACGAATGTTGCCGTCGGTTACCCGGTTTTGTTCCGCGCGGACATCATCGGGCGTCCGACAACCAGCCTGTGGAGTTTTGCTGATGGGACCTTCCTTACGAACCGCGCGATCGTTGAAAGGCCGTTCGCCACGGCCGGAACCTTCAATGTTGTGTTGACCGCGTTCAACGAATCCTTTCCAGCAGGCGTTTCGGCCACAATCACGGTGCAGGTCGCCGACCAGGTTATCCACTACGTGGATATCAACAACCCGGCTCCGCTGGCTCCGTATACGAACTGGGCGACGGCCGCGACAAACATTCAGCAGGCGATTGACGAGGCGACACAGCCGGGCGCGCTCGTGCTCGTGAGCAACGGGATTTACAGCGCAGGCGGCAAGGCCATGTTCAGCAATCTGGTCAACCGCATCGCCATTGACAAGATGATCACCGTCCGAAGCGTCAACGGCCCCGCGGGCACGACCATCCTGGGCGCCGGTCCGCTTGGCGACACGGCTGTGCGGTGCGCATACGTCGGCAATTTCGCCACGCTTTCCGGGTTCACCTTGTCCGGCGGCCATACACGGACGAACGGCAGCGCGATCCTGCTCCAGTCCGGCGGCGGCGCATGGTGCGAACCGTTCGGCGCGATCAGCAACTGTGTATTTTCCGGAAACACGGCGAACAACCTGGGCGGGGGCGCTCGATACGGCACGATTCGTAATTGCCTGTTCACCAACAATACGGCGCTTTTGTATGGCGGCGGCTGCGCGGAGGCATCCGTCAGCGACAGCACGTTCGCCGGCAATTCCGCCGGCGCCGGCGGCGCAAATTACGCGGGGACGCTCGATCGTTGTGAACTCGTGAAGAACGTCGCCACTTCATTAGGTGGCGGCGCTTTCGAAGGAACGCTGAACAATTGCGTCGTTCGGAACAATTCATGTGGTACGCGCGGCGGCGGCGCGAATTCGGCGACTCTCAACGGCTGCGCCTTGTTCGGGAACATTTCCGTCGAACGCGGCGGCGGCGCCGACGGCGGTATTCTGCGCAACTGCACGATCGTTTATAACAGCGTGCTGGGCGAGGGCGGCGGCACGTACGGCGGTTCCAACTTGAACTCCATCGTCTATTACAATTCCGCAACAATGGGGCCCAACTGGTCGGGCGCGGCATCCGTGTTCCGGAACACCTGCACGACTCCAATGCCGGCCGGAACAAGCAACATTTCTGACGCTCCGCTTCTTGCCAGTGTTAGCCACCTGTCGGACGGCTCTCCCTGCATCGGCGCGGGGAATTCAGCCGATACATCAGGCCGGGACATTGACGGCGAAGACTGGGCGCCCGCCCCGGCGATGGGCTGTGACGAAGTGAATGCCGGAACCCTTACCGGGGCGATTACGGTGGCGGTCAGCGCATCCGCGACGAACGTCGGCATCGGCGCGCCAGTTGAGTTCCGCGGTGATATCTCGGGCCGGCTGACACGAAGTGTCTGGAATCTTGGCGACGGCACGATCGTTTCGAACGCTCCGGTCATCAGCCACGCCTACGCCGCGACGGGCCTGTACGCCGTCGTGCTGTCGGCCTTCAACGAATCCTTCCCGGCCGGCGTGTCGGCCACGGTCACGGTGCAGGTCGCCGACCAGGTCATCCATTACGTGAATATCAACAACACGGCTCCGCTTGCGCCGTATACGAACTGGGCGACGGCCGCAACGAACATTCAGCACGCGATCGATGTTGCAACCCAGATTGGCGCGCTGATCCTTGTCAGCAACGGAACATACAACACGGGCGGAACGGTGATCTTTGGAAGCCACACGAACCGCGTCGCGATCAACAAACCCGTAGCCGTGCGGAGCGTGAACGGCCCGCTGCAGACGTTTATCATCGGCGTCGGCGGGGTCGGAAACGCCGCCGTGCGCTGTGTGTACGTCGGCACCAATGCGATCCTGTCCGGCTTTACGCTGTCCACTGGCGGCACCCGCAACCCCGATACCGACCCTACCGTTGACTACTATCGTGAGGGACAGGGCGGCGGCGCATGGTGCGAAATATCGGGCATGGTGAGCAACTGCGTCATCACAAGCTGTTCAAGCTATTATTCGGCCGGCGGTATATTCCGCGGAACGGTCTACAATTCCACCGTAAAACACTGCGTTGCCCTGTGGAGTGACGGGGGCGGAGCCTCGGGCGCTACGTTTTATGACAGCACGATTGTGTCAAACTCAGTGCAGGCATCTTACGCGAGTGGGGGCGGTGTCTTCAGTTGTACGCTTTACGATTGCCTGCTAACAAGAAACTCGGCGCCGAGTTCGGCGGGCGGCGCGCTGGGCGGACTCCTTATTGGTTGTACGATCGTGACGAATTGGGCGCCGATCGGCGGCGGCGCGAGCGGGGCGATCATATCGAACTGCGTCATTGCGTTGAATTCGGCGACAACGAGGGGCGGAGGCGTAAACGCGTGCACGGTGTACGACTCGACATTCACGAACAACTATTCGCAGAACGGCGGCGGCGCGTATGGGAGCACACTGGAGAATTGCCTGCTCATTAAAAACCAGGCAGGTGTCTCGGGCGGCGGAAGTCATTCGAGTACGGCCAAGTTCTGTCAGTACATCAGTAACGTTGCGTCGCTCGGTAACGGCGGAGGCGCACATGGCGGTGACAGCGAACTGCCGTTGTACAACTGCCTCGCGTTCGGCAACACGGCGGCATATGGCGGCGGAGTCGCCGATGTGGGGATGTATAACTGCACGGTAGCTGGAAATACGGCGACGATTCGCGGTGGGGGCCTCTATGTCACCATGTTCGGGTGGAGTCCCGTCCACAACTGTATTATCTATTCCAACAACGCTCCGACCGATGCCAACTGGCACACGGAATCGGTGGATGCCATATACTCCTCCTGCTCGACGCCAAAGCCCAACGCGGCGAACAATATCACAGACAATCCGCAATTCGTTGATCTTCTTGCCACGAACCTTCGCCTGCAGGCGACATCGCCTTGCATCAACACCGGCGTGAATGCGAACGTCGCGACGACGGTGGACCTCGACGGTAATCCTCGCATCTCCGGCGGCACGGTGGACATGGGCGCGTACGAGTTGCAGGAGGGCGAGCCCGACGCCGACGGCGACGGCATCCCGGACTGGTGGGAGAGCCTGCACTACGGCGGGGCGACCAACGCGAACCCCGCCGCGCTGGCCTTCAACGGCGTGAACACCGTGCTTGAAGCCTGGATCGCGGATCTGAACCCGACGAATCCCGCATCGGTCTTCGTCATGACCACCATCAGCAACGCGCCCGGAGGAGCGGCTTCCGTCATTGCCTCGCCGGGTTCGACCGCGCGCGTCTATCAGTTGTTCAGCACGACGAATCTCGCCGCTTTGCCGCAAACATGGCCGCCCTACGGCCCGGTCCGGACCGGCACCGGCGCGGGCGTGGTCTTCACCGTCACCAACGATGCGCCGCGGAGAAGTTACAGAACAGGCGTGCAGGCGCCGTGAAGAATTCCCCATCGGCGTTCGGGGTGCGGGGCCGCGCAAGATCGCTTGGGGTCCTGCGGTTTTCGACCCGCAAGCGGCGCTGCGTCCGTTCTTGTTGCGCGTGACGGGGGGACCCGCACCTACCAACTGGAGCAGGCGACCGCCGCGAGCAACGGCGCGGCCTGAGCCGACAGCGGCCTCGGCGTCCTCCCGCCCGGCGGTACGAACAAGAGCTGGCCGGACGGCAGGCGGAACTGGACGCCCTCGCCGCACGCGCGGGTTCCAAGCCCCTCACCCTGCTCACCGCGGCGAA
>CAYMCD010000084.1:0-13886 GCA_964388845.1 uncultured Verrucomicrobiota bacterium | reverse complement strand
GGCCACGAGGCCGGCCGCCGCGCTGCTGGCGCGCGCGCGCAAGCTGCTCGCCCGCGGCCTGCTCAAGCGGGCCGTCCCGGTCCTCGCCGCCGCGCTGCTGCTGGGCCTGATCGCCGCGGGAATCAGCCGCTGCGCCGGACGCGCCGCCCGCGCGCCCGATGTGCCGCCCGCCTACCAGCCCCGCCGGGGAGTGCCCGCCGTGGTCCAGGAACCCGCCGAACCGTATCTGCCCCTGCCCGGACATCCGGAAACAACGCCATGAATCTACCCAATACGCTGACCATGAGCCGGCTCGCGCTGGCCGGCTTGATGATGGCCCTGCTGACGCTGCAGAAACCGTTCTGCTTCAGCGCGGCCCTGCTGGTGTTTGTCGTTGCTGGCCTCACCGATTTCCTGGATGGCTACATCGCGCGCAGCCGCCGGCTGGTTTCGGCCTTCGGCCGGCTGATGGATCCCCTCACCGACAAAGTCATGGTGTGCGCGGCCTTCGTCAGCTTCGTCGAGATACAGATCCAGCGCGGTTCGCAGAGCATCTCCCTCGTGCCCGCGTGGATCGTTGTCGTCATCATCGCGCGCGAATTCCTGGTCACCGGGCTGCGGCTGCTGGCCGCGACGCGCGGGAACATCATCTCCGCGGGCAAGTGGGGCAAGCACAAGACCGTCTGGCAGATCATCGTCATCGTCGCGCTGCTGCTCGGAATGGCCGTCCGCCACGACCTGCTCCGGCACGAGGACGCGAAATTTCTCGCGCAATACGACTTCGCCTTTTCGTATATTGCGCAGGGCCTGGCGCTGGCCGTCGCCGCCATCACGGTGGCCTCGGGCATGTTGTATTTCTTTCAGCACCGTGAACTGATATCAGGCGGCCGCCCGTGAGGCCGCGGGGGAGGAACGCATGAAACAGATAATGGGCGTGGTTGCGTCGCTGGTCGGCGCGGGCGTGGCGCGGGCGCAGGAGGTCGCCGGTCCGGCGGCGGGATCGCTGGCGCCGCAGGCGATGGATATCCGGCAGATCCTGGAGACCGGCGGCTGGCTGATGTACGTGCTCGGGGCGATGTCCATCGCCGTCGTCGCGCTGATCCTCTATTTCGTGCTCGCCCTGCGCCGGGAACAGGTCGTGCCCGCCGCGCTGCTGGAGCGCGTCCGCGCCGACGTCCGCGCGGGCCGCCTCGTCGAGGCCGAGGCCGCCTGCCGGGCCAACAGCTCCGCGATGGCGGCGATCCTCGCCGCGGCGCTGGAATACGCCATCCGAAGCCCGAAGCCTGATCCCGGCTTGTTGCGCGAGATTGTCGAAGGGGAGGGCGGCCGCCAGGCCACGATGATCCAGAATCAGACGCAGTATCTCCTCGATATCGGCGTGATCGCGCCCATGGTCGGCCTGCTGGGCACCGTCATGGGCATGTTGACGGCGTTCAACGCCGTCGCGCTCGATCTGGCGAAAGCCAAGCCCATGCTGCTCGCCGGCGGCGTCTCGCAGGCGCTCATCACAACCGTCGCCGGCCTGATGGTCGCCATTCCCGCAATGATCGCCTACGCCTTTTTCCGCGGGCGCACCTCGCGCCTGATCTCCGACATGGAAAAGAGCGCAGCCGAACTGATCACCCTGTTTGCGAAGGTCTGAACCGTGAACTTCCGCACGCGTCTGAAGCCGGAACCCGTCGGGTTCCAGATGACGCCGATGATTGACGTCGTCTTCCTCCTGCTGTGCTTTTTCGTGACGAGCCAGATCTTCGCGCAATGGGAGGCCGAGATTGATATCACGCTGCCCACCGCGCGGACCAGTGAAATGCCCCAGCGGCTGCCCGGCGAGATCATCATCAATATCCGCGCCGCCGGCGATGTGGTCGTCAACGGGCGGACGCTGGATGGCGGGGAACTCGGCGGCATGCTGGGCCGGCTCGCGCAGTTGTTCCCGGGCCAGCCCGTCCTTATCCGCGCGGACAAGGCGACGGCCTACGAACACGTGATCAACGTCCTCGACCTCTGCCGCCAGGCGGACATCTGGAACATTTCCTTCGCCACCGGCGTTCCGGACGCCTAGACACGATTCCCGCCGCCGCGCGCCATGAAACGGAGGCCGAATCAGACGGAACGCCGGCCCGGGACGGGCCCGGAGCGCGACGGAGGGCGCCAACGCCCCGGCCCATCGGGCGCCGTGTGCGCGAGGGCGCGCTCAACGTTCGCGCTCGTCTGGCTCCTGTGCGGGCCGATGCCCGCGCCCGCCCTCGAGGCCGGGGACCAGATGCAATTCGCCGACGCCCTTTTCGCGCGTGGGCTCTACGACCTGGCTGCCCGCGAGTACAAGGCGCTCGCCGAGCAGCCGCGGGGGACCCATGCGGACGTCGCCGCCTATCGGCTCGGCGAGGTCCTGCGCCAGCAGGGGCGCGCGGATGATGCGCACGCCGCCTATGCCGGGGTCGAGGCCCGCTTCCCCGGCTCGGCCGCCGCCCTGCGCGCCGGTTTCCGAATGGCGGAGGGCGACCTTGCGGCCGGCCGCGCGGAGGCCGCACTCGATCGCCTGCGCCGCCTCGATGGGCAGGACGGGGCGCCGGAGGATTTGCGTGAAGCGGTCCTCTACTACCTCGGGCACGCGGCGGGCCGGTTGTCCGATGCGGCGGCGGCGGAGACGGCATGGGGCCGACTGCTCGCGGCCGCGCCGGACGGGGCCTACGCCCAGCTGGCCCGCGTCGAACTCGCCGCCTTGCTCCAGGCGACCGGCGCGAAGCCGGACCGGATCAGGGACCTCCTCGAAAAAGCCGCCGCGCAGGAGCACTCCCGTCGCGCCGCTGCCGAGGCGCGGCTTCAGCTCGCCGAATTGCTCTTCAGGGAAAAATCCTATGCGGACAGCGCGGCGGCGTATACCCGCTACAGACGGGAATTCCCCGACGATGCGGCGCGCGAGCGGTCGCGCCTGCCCGCCGCGTGGGCGCATCTCCGCGCGGGCGAATGGGATCGCGCCCTGGAACTGGCCGGTCCGGACGAGGTGACGCCCGACTGGCTGTATCTGCAAGCCAATGCCCATCGTCTTGGGGGCGACACCGGCGCGGCGAGGGAAACGTACCAGCGCCTCTTGAACGATCATCAGTCGGCGGGCGAGTCGGGCGCCGCCGCCTACGAACTCGCGCTGCTTTATTTTCGCGACGGGGTCTTCAGCAACGCCTATGCCCTCGCGCGCCAGGCGCCGGAGACCGACGCGATCCGGTCCGATCTGCTCTGGCTTCGCGCCGAGACGGCCAGGGAAACCGGCCGAGCGGACGAAGCCCTTTCGCTCTACGACGCGCTGGCCCCCCTGGCGGACCCGGAGCGCGCGACCGCCGCGCGCCTGCAGGCCGCCCGCCTGCGGCAGGACGGCGGGCATTGGGTTGACGCTTCGAAACGCTACCGCGCAGCGGCGGAGCACGCCGTGCCCGAGTCGGTCGCCGCCGATGCGCTTGCCGCCTCGGCCTATTGCAGGATCCAGACGCAGCAACATGAAGAGGCGCTGCGCGATTGGAATGCGATTCTCAAGCGCGCCCCCGGATATGCGCGGACGGACCATGTGCTCGCGGGCAAGGCGCGCACCGAACTCGCGCTGGGCCGGGATGACGCCGCCGAAAAGACCCTCCAGCGGCTGTTGGAAAAATTCCCGGACGGCGCGCTGGCGGCCGAGGCCATGCTGTTGAGCGGAACCCTCGCCGAGAAGAAGGAGGCGTGGCAGGCCGCCGCCGACCATTACGCGAACGCCTTGCGCGCGGACGGATCTCCGGAACTCAAGCGGAGCGTCCAGTTTCGCCGTGTCGCCGTGCTGCAGCGCCTGGGGCGCCAGGACGAGGCCGGGGACGCGCTCAACGCCTTGATCGCCGGCGGGGCGCAGGCGGACATCCCGGCGGTCCTGCTGGACTGGGCGGCGCGCTGGAATCTCGACCAGTCCAATTCCACGGCGGCCGCCGAGGCCGCCGTGGCCCTGGCCCGGCGCGAGGAGACGCCCGCCTGGAGCCAGATCGCATGGTTCCTCGCGGGGCGCGCATTTGCGGCCGGTCAGCGCATGGACGAAGCGGGCGCGGCCTTTGAGAAATCAGCGAAGGCCCCCGCGCAGACGGCCGAAGGCGTCGAGGCGTCTCTGCGGTGGGGCGAGTGGGCCCTTTCACGCAAGAATTGGGCCGACGCGCGCGGCGCCTTCGATCGGGCCGCATCAGCCGCGTCCAGCCCTGAACTCGCGGAGATCAGGGCGCGGAGCTATTTCGGGCTGGGTCGTGTTGCGGAGGGCGAAGAGCGATGGGCCGATGCGGCGCGGCAGTACATGGCGGTTGCGCTCCTCTACGATGACCCTCGCTTGAGCCCCGAGGCGCTGGAATCCGCCGCGCGTATGTTCGAGCGCGCGGGCGATTCGGCGGCGGCCGAACAGGCGAAACGTGAACGGGCCGACCGGTACCCCGGCGCGGCGCCCGCCTCGGCGCCATGAAAACCAAGCCGTTCAAGAGCCTCGCCGGTTCGCTGCTGGTCGCGAAGCCGGCGCTGTGCGATCCCAATTTCTTCCAGACCATTGTCTTTCTGGCGCGCCACAGCGCGGGCGAGGCCCTCGGGTTCGTGCTCAACCGACCGAGCGGCTGCGTGCTCTTCGAATGCGTCGCGCCGGAAGACCGGAAGCCCTGGTACGACCGGGTTCCCGTCTTGCGGGGTGGCCCGGTCGCCCGGCAATCCCTGACGGTCGTCTCCTTTCGCGCCGCCCCGCGACGCGGAAAAATTTCGGCGCATCTGGATCTGCCGGACGCCGCGGTCGAAAGCGAGCTGATCCGGCCGAATGCCTGGGTGAGGGCCTTCCACGGCTATGCCGGGTGGGCCGGAGGCCAGTTGGAACGCGAACTGCGGGAGGATTCATGGGAATTGCACCCGGCGGACCGCGTCTATTTCGATCTGCGCGTTGCGGGCGGCCTGTGGCCCTTTCTCATCGGAGGGGACGACCGATGGCGCGAGCTGGTTGATTTCTTTCCGACGGACCCCGCGTCGAACTGACCGCGCCCACTCCGGCGCCCACTCCGGCGTTGCGCGGCGCGGCGGTTTCACCTATACGAGAACGGCATGGCACAGGACTGGGAGATCAAGGCGCGGGGACACGCGTGCGCGGCGAACGGCGAGGCGTTTGTGGACGGCCAGGCCCTGGTATCATGTCTGTTGCGCACATCCGACGGCTACGAGCGCCGCGATTATTCGGAATCCGGATGGGCCTCCGCGCCGCGGGGCGAAATCGTGAGTTTTTGGAAAAGTTTCTACGCGGCGCCGCCGCCGCCCGAGCCGGAGGCGTTGCGGAAGGAAACAGCCGAGTCCCTGTTGCGCCAGTACATGGCCAAGGAGGATTACTCGCGCGTCAACGCCATCTATATCCTCGCCGTCATGCTCGAGCGCAAGCGCGTCCTGTGCGAGAAGGACGTGCAGATCCGCGCGGATGGCGTCAAGATGCGCATCTACGAGCACCGGAAAACCGGCGAGGTTTTCGCCATCCCCGATCCGGATCTCAAACTGAACGACCTCGCGGCCGTCCAGCGCGAGGTGGAAGAAATGCTCGGCCTGGGCGGCGCGTCCGCGCCGGCTTGACGATGGGGTGGGGGCCGGCGTCCGGCCCGCGATTCGTTGGGATTGGCTCCGGCGGTAGGGCTCGAACCTACAACCTTGGCGTTAACAGCGCCCTGCTCTACCATTGAGCTACACCGGAACCGAAAGCAGCGCCGAAAGTAAACGACTACCCGGCGAAGTCAAGCGTGCGCTCCCCACCGGGGTACGATACCGCGTGTCGGAAAATCAGATCCATTTCACCGTGTAGGGCGTGGCCTCAGGACCCGCCAAGGCGCGGTGCGCGCGGCTTGCCCCGCCGAAGTTTCCAACGAAGGCGTGAGGGCGCGCCCTGCCGAATTAGGGCCGATGATCAATGCGAAAGGGCAATAATTGGGGGCTCTTGACTCGGTGGACTACAACTGATTTCAAAACCCTCCCGGCCCCCGGAGAGCCTACTCTAACCTTTGAGACGGTAGAGCCCGCGGCCGGCCTTGACGATCTGCTTCTTTTCCCGGGCCAGGGCCTGGTGGACGATCGTGGCGAAACTCTTGGAGGTGGACTTGTAGCCGCCCTTCTGGACGTCCTTGATGATGGCCTGGATTGATTTCGGCGCATCCTTTGAAAGGACGCCGAGTATCGCCTTCGACAGGTTCACTTTGTTCCGGGCGCGCTTGCGGCGGGCGACCGGCTTCATCGCCGCCTTGCGGCCCGGGACGGCGGAAACGCCCAACGCGCTGATCTCCCCTCGAACGGCAGCCAGCTGGGCCTCAAGATTGGCGGCCTTGCGCTTGAGGCGGGGAAGCTGTTTCTGGCGGCGGCGTATTTCCGCGATCAATTCGTCGATACTCAGTTTGATGGACGTGCGGGGCATCGTTGGGTTCCTTTCTACTAATGGGTTCGAAGTTATATCATGATTAGTAATAATCAAGGACTATTCGAGCGAATATCATCTTTTCGCGCCGGCACTCCGTAATGGTGGGGCGGCAGGGGGATGACATCCGGCGCGCAGCGCAGCCCAGCCTCCATGCACCAGGCGCGAATCTGCTCCGGCCGGGGCCGGATGGCCATCGGCGGTCCGCGGGGCGTCGCGGGGTCGTAGTTCCAGTGGATGATCCCGGCGCGGCCACCGGGCCGGAGAACGCGATGCGCCTCGCGCAGCAGCGCGAGTGGATTCTCGCCGTGCAGGATGTTGAATAGCATCGCGCAGTCCACGCTGCCGGTCGGCAGCCCCGTGCCGGCGACGGCGAAATCGCGCTCGACCAGCTTCAAATTGCCGAGGCCCTCCGCATCCGCGCGCGCGCGGCAGTGTGCGAGCATCGCGGGATCGAGATCCAGCCCATGCAGTGTGCCGCGGATGCGGCGTGCCGCCGGGATCGCAAAGGTGCCGTATCCGACGCCAAACTCGACGGCATCCCCGACGGTATGGTCAATGCCCATGCGGACGAGAATCAGCGGGATGTCGAACAGCGTCTCCCAGTAGTCCGCCTCCGGCATGCCGCTTTCGCGCACCTTCACGCCGTCGCCCTCCACGCGTGGATCGCCGCCGCGAGCAGCCTGATGAATTCCGCGTTGCCGTCCGCCTCGCCTTTCTCGAAATCGTTTTCGACCGTCGCCATCCGGTTGGTGACATGCGCGAAGCAGATGACCGTTCGGTGTCGCGCCTCCGCGAAGGCGTACAGCGCGGCGGCCTCCATCTCGACGGCCAGCAGGCCTTCGGCCTTCGCGAAGGAGATGGCTTCCTCCGTTTCACGGAAGGGCGCGTCGGTGGTCCACGATCCGCCGCGGACAACGTGATCCATGTGACCCAGCACATGGGCGGCCATCGGCTCCAGTTCGGTCCGCAACCGGGCATACGGCGCGGGCGGTCGGTAATGCGCGCTTGTGCCCTCGTCGCGCAGCGCGCGGTCAATGAGGACGAAGTAGGGCGGAACGCCCGCCGGGACCAGTTGGCCCGCCGACGTCACGCTGACGAGCGCCCGGCAACCCGAGGCGAAGAGTTGTTCGGCCACGAGCACGGCGTAGGGCGCGCCGACGGCGCAGCCGACGACGCCGACCGTGGTCCCCTCCACCGCGAGGTCGAACATGTCGCTGTGATAGCAGGCCCACGCGGGATTGGGCCGCGCGCCGGTCCTGGCCAGATGGCGCGCAAGGTCCCCGTCGGGATCGAGCGCGCACACGTCTGGCACGCGCGCCTCGGGCAGGTTCCGCTGTCGTCGCGCCTCCCGGAGCAGATTGGCCGGCTCGAACAGCGAGGGTTTGTCGTAGTGGCGCGGGGTCATCGCTATCACGTGTCGCGCCCATGAAGCGGGACACCCGCGGAACATGCAAGCGCGAAGATGCGCTCGTCAGGAACGAACGAACGCGAATTGGACGACGGCCCGGGCCGGGCGGCCGTCAACTTCGAGGACGGGGTAGGCGAGGAAGTTGATCGGGCCCGACGCGGGGCCGGGCTCAACGATCAGGTCGCGTCCCCGGCTCAACTCAATGCGGTTGGCGGGGTGCCGCCCGAAGTAATACGTGGCGAGCCGCGAGTACTTGTTGGCCTCGCTGATATCCACCGGCCACCACTGGCCGTCGGCGTGGAACTCGGCCCAGCAGTGATAGCCGTCAATGCCGCCGTTGTTCCGCTCGGACGGGATGGACGCGCCGATCGCGAACCGGGCCGGGATTCCCGCGGCGCGGGCTAGCGCGATGAAGTAGGCGTGGAAATCCGTGCAGTTCCCGGTCTTCGCGTTGCACGCATAGACCGCGTCGCCCCGGCCGTACCCGTCGCCGTATTTCATGTAGCTCATCCGGTCCATCACATGGTCGTACAGCGCGCGAGCCCGGACGAGATCGCCTTCCTTGCCCACGAGGACCTCCCGTGCGATCCGCGCGAATTCTGCGTCCCTCGGGACCAGCCGGTCGGGATTGAGAAACGCGGCCAGGTCGGCGCCCGGCTCGCTGTAGATTCCCTTTTCCTTCCGCGTGACCTTGAAGCGCATCTCGACGGTTCTGCCCGTGTCGCCGGGCGCCAGTTCGAGATAGAGCACCTGGTTGGAGTGCGTCCGATCCGTCAACATGCGCCGCCGGCCCGGCGCGGAGAGCGACGCGAGTTCAACCTGCTGAAAGGCGTCGCTCGCGGGAATCGGCAGCCACATGCGCGCCGGGCCATCCAGCTCGGGCAGCGTGGCGCGATAGATGAACTCAAAGGCGTCCGATCCGGTGATCACGCCAAGTAGGCGATCGTCCGCAGCATCCGCGGGCACCGTGAGCCATGTGCCGTTCTGCGCCTGCTCCCAGGTGTAATAGGGCCGTCCGTTCAGCTTGTGCACCATGGTCGTGGTGACCGACATGGCGCCGGGTTCTCCCGCCATGAAGAAGTCCACGTCGTACACCGTGCCGTCCTCGTTGACGAGATCCACACAGGCGAAGTGCTCGCCGGGGCCGAGGTTCGCGAGGTATTCGGTGTGCACCCGCACGAGGCGCAGTTTGAGCGGCTGCCCCTCGTGCTCCAGATGGAAGTGGCCGCCTCCGTCCGCGGTCCGGATGGCGATGTGCCGTTCGATGCCGGCCTGGATGTCCGCCGTCACCACGTGGGGGATGGTCGCCGGCCCGGCGGCGTGCGCCGGGGCGTCCGGCTGTCTTGCGCAAGCCGCCAGCAACAACAGGAGCGGCGCGGCGAGAGGAACGGCAGAGCGCATCATGACGGAAAGGCGCCCCGCGGCGCGGGACCGCATCCGCGGGGCGCGGTCGCGGATCAGTTGGGATGCTCGGAGGACGGATGTTCGGGTTTCGGCGCCGCCTCCGCCTTCGACGGATGCTCGGCCTTGGTCGGGTGCTCCGATTCCGGCGATTGCGCGGCCGGGGCGCTTTCTTGAGCGGCGGAGGTCGCCTTGGGCTCCGCCGTGGGCGCGCCGTCCTTCTGGCACCCGGCTGCAAGGAAGCCGGTCATTATGGCCCCCGCGACCAGCGCGGGTACGATCAGACGTTTGGTTGTCATGCGTCTACTGACTCCTCGTATCCTGTGGTTCGGTTGATTCCGAAGCACGCCTTACCGTAGCCTTAAACGCGTTCCATGTAAACGAGGGGGACGGCACATGCGGGACAGCGCGATTATCCGGCGTACTCGGGATCGCCGGCCACGCGGCGCAAACGCGCGAACCAGACGGCCCCGGCGCGACCAAAGACGGCGGCGGTCAGCAGGTTGAGCGCCGTGCCACCCATCCGCAGGATGGCCCCGCCGACCGCGGCGACGGAGACGATCACGTCGCGAATCAAGTAGTACAATCCAAAGACTGCGGCCTTTCTGTCTTCAGGCGCGAGTTCCATGATGAGTTGGGGCACCGATGCAGGTCGGTCGCTCAGTGCCTGCCGCCCGAGTGATGGATCATCTGGAACGAATCAGCCCGATGATGATTCTGCAAGTATGCAAGGACTGACCCCTTTCTTGCTCTTGCAAGTCTGCAAGGACTGACCCCTGTTTTGGGTGTTATCGTCAGGTTCGCAGACTCGCCGCCAGATTCAGGCCGTAGCAGAGGTGGCCGGTGGTTGTGGGGTGAACGTTATCGTAGATCAGGGCGGGATCGGGCGGGATGAGGCTGGCGGTCGGCACACAACGCATGCCGGGAAAGCCGTGCACGATTTCGGCCAGCGCGGCGCGGTATTCGTTCAATGTCTGACCGAGCTGGTTGCGCTTGGGCGGGCCGGGGTCGGCTTCCGCTTTGGCGAAGACCGGCGCCAGGACCGCCACCGGTTGCTCCGGATACAACTCGCGCAGGCGCGCCAAATACGTTCGCGCGTGGGCGACCTCCCGGTTGCCGCCCCAATCGTTGATGCCGTACGCCACGGTGATGAATTTCGGCGTTTGCGCCAGCGGGTGTTCCGTCAGGCTGGCGGCGTCGAACACCATGCCGCCAATACCCCGGTTGTGCAGCGACCAGCCCATCGCGCGCGCGGCGACCGCGGAGTAAATCAACGATGGAAACTCGCTTGTGCCGCCCTGCGTGTTGGAATCGCCCAGCGCCAGAAGAATCGGCTCTTCGTCCGCCGGCTGCCAGGCCGCGCCGTCCTCGATCCGTACCCGGCCGAGAAAGACGCTGGCCAGATGCGGGAAGTAGAGCGTGATCCGCCGCATGCGCCCTGTCTTCTCCCAGCGCAATTCGCCGCCGAATGATTCGCCGGTCGGATAGCGCATCTCCATTGAGTCCGGCGTGCGCAGAAATCCGGTGAACACGCCGTCCACGTATAGATCGAAGCAGAGCGAGAGCGGATATATCAACCGCATTTCCGCGGTCAGCGCGAGCGCGCCGCTGTCGGTCCACGCGTCCAGGCGCACGCCGGAATGACACTGCGAACATTGCCGGTAATGATCCACCGGCTTGTAATGATCCAGCGCGCTCTGCGGAAACCGCTGCAAGTCCAACCCTTGAGCCATGGGGCGCACCGCGAATACCCCGCGGGCGCTGCGGATGATTTCGTCCTGAGTCAGTTCGCGCATGGGATGGTTCCTGGGTTTCCGTATGCGTGCGGGGTCAGATAGCATGAAAGACGGACAGAGCTCCGCAGATGCGCGTTGTTCCCGTCATGCTCTGGAGACGTGGCCAAAGTGCCCCGCCACCAAGCCGGAGGTGACCGCCATCCAGCAGGCCGGTCTTGATTACCATAAACGGCACTCGGTTGTCTGCATCCTCTGTGCAGCGCCGCATGCGGGCGCGCATGCCCCCCCCCGGCCAAGATGACAGAATGGTCGAGGACCCCTAGGCCGGACCGGATGACGCGTTATGCGCGAACCAGCGACGAGTGCTTAGACAAATCCGGACCAAGCCAAGCATCACCGGCACCTCGATCAGGACCCCGACTACCGTCGCGAGCGCGGCGCCCGAGGCGAGGCCGAACAGCATGACGGCGGTCGCGATGGCGACTTCGAAATGGTTCGACGCGCCGATCATCGCGGCGGGCGCGGCGTCTTCAAACGGCAGCTTCATCCAGCGGGCCAGGGCGTAGGTGATCGCGAAGATCAGCAGCGTTTGCACAAAGAGGGGAATGGCGATCCAAAGGATCGTCAGGGGTTGCGCAAGGATGATGTCGCCCTTGAAGCTGAAGAGCAGGACGAGGGTGAGCAGGAGCGCGGCAATGGAAACCGGCGTCAGGACGTGCAGGAATTTCTCCTTGAACCACGGTTCGCCCTTCACCTGGATGATCCAGCGCCGGCTGAACCAGCCCGCGACGAGGGGCAGGGCGACGTAAATGCCGACGGAAAGCAGCAGCGCCTCCCACGGCACCGGCATCTCGTTGAGGCCGAGCAGCCAGCCGCCAAGCGCCCCGTAGAGCAGCAACATCGTCAGCGAATTGATCGCCACCATGACCAGCGTGAGCCCGTCGTTCCCGCGCACGAGATAGTTCCAGACCAGCACCATCGCCGTGCACGGCGCGATGCCGAGCAGGATCGCGCCGGAGATGTAGGAGCGATAAAGCGGCACTTCCGTGCCGTCCGTCACGATCTCCGTGCCCGGGATCAGGCCCAGCGCGTGGAACCACGTGAGAAAACCCGCCGCGATGAAGAACATTGTGAACGGTTTGATCGCCCAGTTCATAAAGAGCGTCAGCAGGACCGGCTTCGGCGTCCGCCCGGCTTTCACGACGCGCGCGAAATCAATCTTCACCATGATCGGATACATCATGAAAAAGAGGCAGATCGCGATCGGGATGGACACCACCGGCGCGCCGTCCACGACAATCGCCAGGCCGTCGAGCGTCTTCGCGAGTCCCGGCGCGACCTTCCCCAGCAGGATGCCCGCCACGATGCACAACCCGACCCATACGGTCAGGTAGCGCTCGAAAACACTCGTCATGTGACGATCGGGATCAACGGTTGCACAGGTCATATATGTTTTCCCTATTAACCACGAATGGACGCGAAACGACACGAATGCCGATCCGTTCCATTCGTGTTCATTGGTGTCTATTCGTGGTTAAACAATCCGGAAGCGTTTCGACGAAGCGGCGGATTTCATCCCGCACGCGGCGGTAATGGCCGAGTGCTTCCTCCTCGGTCTTCGCCGTCTTCGCGAGCTTGGGCGGATCATCGAAGCCGACGTGGACGACGCGCGTCTTCTTGCCCAGCCACGCGGGGCAGGTTTCATTCGCGTGCCCGCAGACGGTGACCACGACGTCGAATGGGATGCCCATCAGTTCTTCCACCCTCTTCGAACGCTGGCTGGTGATGTCCACGCCCGCCTCGGCCATGACCTTGATCGCGTTCGGGTTCATGCCGTGCGTCTCGATCCCGGCGGAGTAGGGGTCTAACGCATCGCTTTTCAGCGCGTGCGCCCAGCCCTCGGCCATCTGGCTGCGGCAGGAGTTTCCGGTGCAGAGAAATAGCACCGTCAGCCTTTTCGCTGGTGCCTGCATAAAACCTCCAGGTCCGCGCGGCGGATCGCTTTCAACCGCCGGTCATCCGCCCGGATCTCCGCGCGCGTTTCCAACGTCTGTAAAAACGATTTCGCGACGCGTCCAACGTCTGTAATTCCATTTGTCGCCAGCCGGTAGTGGACCCAGCGGCCGTCCTTGCGCGATTCGACGAGTCCGGCGTCGCGCAGGAGGGCGAGGTGTTTCGATACCGTTGACGGCGCGAGGCCGACCAGGTCGGTCAACTGGCACGCGCACAACTCCCCGCCGCGCAGCGCCGCGAGCAGCCGCAGCCGCGTCGGATCGCTTAACGCCAGCCCGACGCGCGCGATGGTATTCAGGCTGTACATTTCGTTATGTGGCGAAATGTAGAACTTACGATTGGCCGCCGCAAGTTGAATTCCTGCGCGCGAGGGCGGGGTGAGCAATCCCGCGGGCAGGCGGCGATGGCATTGCCCGATGATGCGGCCGCAAAAAAAAAAGCGGCGGGGGCGGGGCGGCGGGTCAATCGAAGAAGATTCGCACGTCGAGCTCGTCGTCGAACCCATCCGCGACGTCGAGGACGGTCAGGCGATTCTCGATGATATCCACGTCGTCGCGCCAGCTGGCGTCGCTGTCGCGCTGATCGAGCACGATGCGGTAGACCCCGGGGGCGAGATCGAAGGGGCGGTCGGTGTAGTCGCCGACACGGCCCCGCTCCTCGCCGTCCACATACACGCGGAGGTCGCGGCTGGTGTTGTTGTCCACGAGCAGCGCGCCGAAGCCCTCCGGTGGAACGTGATCGCGATGGCTGTCGCTTTCACAGCCGGCGCAGCAGGCCAGCGCGAGCGCGGCGGCGGCGAGTGTCCTCGGCCCTCTCATACCGGCATCCTACTCGATTTACGCCCGGCGTGAAACGAATTTACGCCACGAATGTCGGTAGCAAATGATCTGACCGGTTCTGTAGCAAGTGAAATGACCGCATGGGC
>CAYMCD010000083.1:0-14081 GCA_964388845.1 uncultured Verrucomicrobiota bacterium | reverse complement strand
GTCAAGTCCGTCGAGCAGGCGAGGGACACCGCCTTCGATCGCTATCATTTTGATCGTGGCGTTCCCAAGCAGTTCGTCACGCGTAAGCCATTTCACGTCCTCAATCGCTGGTATTTCCGAGAAGCGCGCGCGGATCGTTTCGTCCATCTCGCCGCTCGGGGCAAGTCCCTCCCTGCGCTGCCAGGCTCGCAGCGCGGAACGCGTCTGCTGGCCCATGCGTCCGTCGATACACCCCGGCGAGAAGTTCGCGCGATCGAGCATCACCTGAAGCCTGAACACCTCATCCTCGAAGCTCGCGGCAGGAGCGGGCGCCATCTGTACTCCGGCTGGCGTATCTGGCGCATCCCAACCCGGGGGTCGTGTGGATTCGAGCCCGCCGGACGGCCGCGCGGGTGATAGCGCGGGAACAGATACGGTTCCTACGGGCACCGGATCCGGCTCGGGCACGACAGGCAGCGTCGCACAGCCGGCGGCCCACGCCGCACAGCACCCCGCGAAAGCCATACGCCACGCCCGCATGGCGTCACGCTAACAGTTTTTCCAGACGTTGGAACTTTTTCAGATGTGTTTTTCCAGACGTTGGAACTTTTCGACGAACCCCCAGCTTTGCCCCCAGCTTTGCCCCTTGCCTTCAGCTTCCGAACGGCTATATTCCTCATCTCTCGCAACGTTGATTTGACTGCGGGGTGGAGCAGCCAGGCAGCTCGTCAGGCTCATAACCTGAAGGTCGTTGGTTCAAATCCAACCCCCGCTACCAATATCAAGGCCCCGAAACGCAGGTTTCGGGGCCTTTTTATTGCCTTTTTCGCGTATTCCCGCGCCACGGGCGCAAACCGTGAAACGCCGCGGTCAGATTGAAATCCGGCGGTCAAAAACCAGCGAAACCAGCAACGGAACCAACCGGCGCTTGCATGTGCCCCGGGCGGATTCACGGCTTGATCGGCCCCGGGCATGCTCCGGCTACTGTCTGGCAGCCAGAGAGACGAGGCATGAATGAGCCCAACGGATTCTTGGCGATCAGTGCAGCGGAGCTGCTCCAGCATCTGGGCGCCACCCGCCGCCTCAATCGCGATCGACTCATCAGGCTGCATTTTCCGTAATCCGTAATCCGGAAGGCCGGCAAGGACCCATGGATCAATGCCGACCGAATGCACATCTTCACACTGGCTTCATTCGCCATGCCTGCGACGTACTGTCCTGGAGAAGATAGGGCAGGTGGGCGGCGCGGGTGGCCGACATCCACAGGAACACGTCGAACAGCCGTTCCATGCATCAGGCGGGCGGGGCGGCCAGCCACAGGCCGAGGACGGGGGTCATGTCCAGCAAGCCGACCAGCAGGCTGCCGGGGGTGAGCACCGCTGCCAGTGGGATGGCCACCACATTCACTAACAGTCCGACTGCTGAATAGTGGCCGAAGTAGATGGCGGAGGCGGTTTAATCCGAACTGGATGGCGATCTGGGCGGCGAGGCGAACCGTGCCCGGTTTCCTCCCCTGGAGGCGTAGATGGGCGTGCCCCGCATGCGCGCGCGGTGGGCCGGGCGTTGCGCCTTTGAATTCGCTGGCGCGCGCATTCCGACATGGGCAGATTAGTCGGACGAGAACTTGCCGTGGAATCTGAGCCAAAATTGGATATCAGGGGCGCGGGGGCGGCCTTCCAGATTGACGGGCACCTGGTTGAGGTGGCCCCTTACGGGAGCGGGCACATCAATGACACGTTCCTGGCGGTCTATGAACAAGACGGCGGGCGCAGGCGCTACATACTCCAGCGCATCAACCACGGGATTTTCCAGCGGCCGATCCAGTTGATGGAGAACGTACAGCGGGTCACGGAGCATCAACAGCGCCTGCTCCGGGCGGCGGGCGCAGCGGATTCCGACCGCCGCGCCCTGACGCTGGTTCCGACGCGCGACGGAAAGGTGTGGCACCAGGACGCACAGGGCAACACGTGGCGCACCTATCTGTACATCGAGGGCGCCCGCACGCACGATGTAATCCTGAACGAGGGACAGGCCTATCAAGTCGCCCGCGCGTTCGGCGCCTTCCAGGGGCAGCTCGCCGGCCTTGGGGGAGAGCGCCTCCACGAGACGATTCCGAATTTCCACCATACCCCCCTGCGCTTCGCCGCCCTGGAGGCGGCCATCGAGGCGGACGAACGCAACCGCGCGGCGACCTGCCGCCCTGATATCGAATTCTGCCTGCGGCAGAAGCCGTGGATCGGGCGCCTGATCTCCGCCCAGGCCCGAGGCGAGATTCCCGAACGCGTGACGCATAACGATACGAAACTCAACAACGTGATGATTGACGACGCCACGGGCGAAGGAATTTGCGTCATTGATCTGGATATCGTCATGCCCGGCCTGGCGCTCTACGATTTCGGCGACATGGTCCGCACCTGCATTTCGCCCGCGGGCGAGGATGAGAGAGACCTCTCGAAGGTCGCCATGCGCATGTCGTACTTCGAGGCGCTTGTGCGGGGCTACCACGATGGCGCGGGTCGTTTCCTCACGTCCGCGGAGAGAAACGAACTGGCCTTCTCCGGCAAGCTGATCACGTTCGAGATCGGCGTGCGGTTCCTGACCGATTACCTGCGGGGCGATATCTACTTCAAGACGCACCGTCCCGGGCACAACCTCGACCGATGCCGCACGCAATTCCAGCTCGCACGCTGCATCGCGGAGCGGGAGGACGAGTTGAACGAAGTGGTCGAAGGCGTCTGGGTCGGGTCGGGATATTCCGTCACGGGGTGAGGGCGGATCCGCTGTTTCCCGATATCTCCCGCCGGTCGGGACCCGGCACTCGCGCGCCGACTCTCGGCCCGGCACGGAATTATGTATTGTCCTGGCGGCCCGGTTTGCCGATCCTGCGTCCTCCGGGAGATTGAACATGCCGACGGCGACGCCCATATCCGCTACGTGGTCCAAACGGGAATTCTGGTTCCTGATCCTGATTTCGCTCGGCATGGGGTTGCTGGTCTATCGGGAGGCCCTTGCGCCGGGCGCGATTTTGTTCACGAGCGACGACAACATCGGCTCGATGGCGCTTCGCGCGCGCCTGCTCCCGGCGGGTTTCTGGCGGGCATGGGACGATTCGGTGCTGGCGGGCAATCCCGCGTACCTGACGCTGAACTGGACCAATCTGCTGTTGTGGATCCTCCCGCTTCGCCTGTTCCAGAACCTGATTCACACGCTCGACCTCGCGGTGGCCTCGATCGGCTTCGCGCTCTTCCTGCGGTTGCGCGGCATCCGACCGGCGCCCGCGCTGCTGGGCGTCCTGGCGGCCCTCTGGCTCGGCAGCACGTTTTTCCTCACCTACGCCGGCCACATCGGAAAATTCGGCGTGGTCATGTTCGCGGGCCTCGCGTTGTGGCTCATCGAATCGGCCGTCCAGCACCGCTCGATCTCGCGCGCGGCGCTGGCGGGCGCCGCGTGCGGCGGCATGTTCCTCGAACAGGCGGATGTCGCGGTTTTCTTCGCGATGGTGATCGGGCCGTACGCGCTCTTTGCCGTCGCGCGAACCCATGGGCGCGCGCCGGCGGCCTGGTTTCGCGTGCTTGTCTCGATGGCCGCCCTGGCGCTGCTGATCGGCGGCCGCGCCTTGTGGATGGCCAGTTCCTTCTTCGCCTTCGACACGGAGGGCAAGCCGGCCGAAGAACGCGAGCAGATCTGGGACTATTGCACGCAGTGGAGCTGGCCGCCGGAGGAGACGATCGAGTGGATCGCGCCCGGCTACCATGGCTGGCGCTCGGGTGAGCCGACCGGTCCGTATTGGGGCCGACTGGGGCGCTCGACAGGTTGGGAAACGACGCGGCAGGGATTCCCCAATTTCAAGCTCGAGACGCTGTACATCGGCGGCATCCCCCTCCTGTTGGCCTTCCTCGGCATTGTCCTCGGCCTCATGCGGGGGAGTGACAAGCGAGCGGATGTCTGGTTTTGGACGATCGCGGGTCTGCTGACGTTCCTGTTTGGATGCGGAAAATTCACGCCGCTGTACAGGCTTTTCTTCGAATTGCCCGGCGTCTCGTCCATCCGCGGGCCCATCAAATTCATGCAGGTCACGCAACTGGCGATCGGTTTTCTATCCGCCTATGGCCTGAACCGCCTGCTGGACGCGCCGCCGGCCGGCGCGCCGCGCGTCCGGACGGCGATGCAGATCGCGGCGGCGGCCGGAGCGGTGCTCACCGTCTGGGGACTGGGCGCCCTGCTGAACGCGGCGGGACCGGCGCAGCGGTTCGGAGGCCTGGAGTGGGGCGGGGCCGCGGGTGTCATCGCCGAGAATCGCGCGTGGGCCCTCCTGCACGGCGGATCCCTGCTCCTGCTCGGAACCGCGCTGGTGTGGTGGATCCGGCGCCGGCCCGCCCCCATGTGGGCGTGGATGGTCGTCGGCCTTGTGGCGGCCGACCAATTGTCCGTGAGCCGCCACTACGTGCAGACCGTACCCGCGGGCGGCTACATCACGGAAAATGCCGCGACTCGGCTGCTGAAGGAACGGCTTGGCCCGCAGCGCGTGTTCCTCGCGAGCCAGAGCGGTTTCTACAACCAGTGGTTGAGCGTCCTGTTTCCGTATCACGGGATTGGCACCTACAACGTGGCTCAGATCCGCATGCCGGCGGATTACACCCAGTTCCTTGCCGCCGTAGGACCCCGCATGGATCATTTGTGGGGGCATTTCTCGGTCGGGTATGTGATGGGTCCCGCGGGCATCTGGCCCGAGTTGCAGAACAATCCGGCGTTCAAGGACCGCTTCCAACTGGAATTCGCCTACAACGTGTTTCCGCAAGGCGCGGGCGTCTCGGTCTCGCCCGGCACCGAGCAGCAGCGCGGCCAGCATGTCATTGCGCGCCATCTGACGCCCTCGCCGCGTTACGCGCTCGTCACGGGATGGGAACCCGCGGACGAGGCCGCCACGCTGGAGAAGCTTGCGGATGCCGCCCGCCCGCCTTACGAGCGCGTCCTCATTCCGCCCGGGGCCTCGGACGCGCCATCGGACACCGCCGGCCTGGCCGGGACGGTGGATCTGCTCGCCTACGAACCGGGATTCATCCGGCTTCGCGTGGCCGGCGAACAGAAATCCGTCCTCCGCGCGGGCGAGAAATTCACCCCGTACTGGCGCGCCACGGTCAACGGCGCGCCCGCACCGGTTTTCCGCGCGGACCACATCTTCACCGGGCTCTTCATGGAGCCCGGTATCCACACCGTCGAATTGACGCATGCGCCGCCGGCGCTGACCCTTCAGCTTCAGCTGGCGGGACTCGGGCTCGCCGCATGCGCCCTGGCGGTGACTCTGCAGCGGGGGCGCGCGGCGTAGAGCCTATCGGCCGCCCGGGTGGCCGTTCGTCCGGTCGCGCTCGCGCCAGCCGCGCGGGAGGCCCATCCAGTAGCCCAGTCCGTAGCTCGCGTGCGCGACGGGGAACGCGAGCAGGCCGCCGACCGCAATCAGCGGATTGCGCGCGCAGCGAAACGATTCCAGCACCGCCAGCAGCCCATAGGCGAGGCCCGGCATCCGCAGGATATGGACGTGCCGCGCGGTTCCGGCCAGCGCGAGCAGGGGGAGCGCCAGCGCGAAATACAGCAGCAGCAGCGCCGGCATCGCATGCGGAATCCGGGAGGCGCCGCTCCCGCGCGCGAACAGGCGGCCCTTGTCGCGGCCGTAGAAAAAGAACTGGCGCGCGAAATCGCGCGGAAAACGGCGGCGATGGTGATAGACCACGACATCCGGCGCGTAGACGATCCGGAAGCCGGCGGCCCTGACGTCCCTGCAATACATCATGTCCTCGGCCGTGCTGAACTCCTCGCGGAACCGGACATCCGGCAAACGCCGGATGAGCATGTTGCACGTCGGCATCTCATCGGGTTCGTGCCTCGGCGCGGGGTGGTGACGGACGTAGGCCGGGCCGAAACCCAGCGGACTGCGCATCACCAGGCCGGAGAGTTGCCGTCCGTACGAATCTCCCGGCGGCGTCAGATTGGGCCCGGCCACGATTCCGACATCGTCCTTCACTTCGCAAAAGGCACGCCGCAGCCAGTCGGGGCGGGGGTACGCGTCGGCGTCCACCAGCGCGGCCCAGTCCGCGGTCATCGCGCGCAGGGCCGCGTTGCGCTTCCGGGCGGGATTCGCGGCGCCCGTCGGCAGGACGTGCAACGGGCGCGCGCCCGCGAGCGCGCGGGCCGCTTGCTCCACCCGCTCGGGAAGCGGCTCGTCGGGCAGGAGCCAGAGCTCCAGGTTCGCATAGTCCAGCGCGGCGCATGCGGCCACGCACTCCCCGCTCCAGTCATCCCACCGGGGGAACGGGATCACCACCGCGACGCGGGGTTCCGCCGCGCCGCCGTGCGTTTGGACTTCATCCGACTGCATCGCCCGGGACTATCTCGCAAAGCGTGCGCGCTCGCCAAGCGGCAAAAATAGCTGCACTCTGGCGTCCATGTCGCTGCGTGTTGTCTTCATGGGGTCCGATGCGTTCGCCGTCCCGGCTTTGGCGGCGCTGCTGCAATCGGGCCACGCGTTGCCGGCGTGCGTCACGCAGCCGGATCGCCCGCAGGGCAGGGGCCGCGCCGTCCGACCCTGTCCGGTGCGGGCGTTCGCGGCGGAGTCCGGCCTTCCCGTGCTTGCGCCGGAGAAGATTGCGGGCGCCGGCGCCGAACTGGCCGCGCTGGCGCCCGATGTCCTCGTGGTTGCGGCCTACGGCCAGTACATCCCGCGCACCATCGTGTCAATGGCGCGGCTGGGCGCGATCAACATCCATCCCTCCCTGCTTCCGCGGTACCGCGGCGCGGCCCCGATCCAGTGGGCCGTCGCCCATGGGGAAAAGGAAACCGGCGTCACCATCATCGAGCTCGCGCCGCGCATGGATGCGGGGCCGATCCTGCTGCAGCGGCGGCACCCCATCCTTTCCGAGGACACCGCGGGCACGCTGGAGCCGGGGCTCGCGCGACTCGGGGCGGAACTCGCGCTCGAGGTCCTCGCGCGATTGGAGACGGGCGACGCGGTTCGCGTTCCGCAGGACGAAACGCAAGTGACATGGGCGCGAAAATTGGAGAAGGCGGACGGCCGGTTGGACTGGCAGTTGCCGGCCGGCGTCCTGCACAACCGGGTCCGTGGATTCCAGCCATGGCCGGGAACCTTTTGCACCGTGGACGGCCGTCGCCTGGTTGTATGGCGGACGGAAGTGGCGCCTGAGCAAGGCGCGCCGGGCGCCATCCTCTCGCTCGGCGGCGCCGGCCCGCTGATCGCCTGCGGGAAGGACGCCCTCCGGTTGCTGGAGGTCCAGCCAGAGGGGAAGCGCGCCATGTCCGCGTCCGATTTCCTGCGCGGCGCGCGCATCCACACCGGCGATTTCGCATCCTAGTTCCCGGGTCATTGAGTTCCCGCAAGAGTCCGGGGCGCGCACGCGCCCCCGCGTGTGCGCAAACGAAAACCGGAAAATGACCCGGGAAAAGAACCGTTGACAGAGCGGGTGCACGGGCGCGAATGTGCTGGCGCATGTCCGATGCGATACACGTTGAACTGGGCGGCCGCGGCTATCCCGTCGTTGTGGAGCGGGGCGGCCGGCGCCGGTTGGGCGACCTGCTGGCCGGAATCCCGGCCATCTCGCGCGTGCTCGTGGTGTCCGACGAGACGGTTGACCCGCTTTACGGCGACGAAGTTGAAGGCCGGCTGAAGGCGGCCGGACACTCTGTTTCGCGCGCCCGGGTCCCGCCCGGAGAGGAGACCAAGTCGGCGGAGTGGCTGCTCCATCTGTATCGGGAAGCCGCGGGGCATCGGCTCGATCGGAAGGCCGTCGTGCTGGCCCTGGGCGGGGGCGTGGTCGGCGACCTGGCCGGTTTTTTCGCGGCCACCTACCTGCGCGGGCTGCGCCTCGTCCAGGTTCCGACCACGCTGCTCGCGATGGTGGACAGCGCGATCGGCGGCAAGACGGGCATCAATCTCCCGCAGGGCAAGAACCTGGTGGGCGCGTTTCATCAGCCCGCCCTCGTGCTGTGCGACCCGGAAGTCCTGCGGACGCTGCCGCGCCGCGAACTTGCCGCGGGCCTCGCCGAAGTCATCAAATACGGGATCATCCGCGACCCCGACCTGTTCCAATTTCTCGAGGCGCGCATGGCGTCCATCCTGGCCGGCGACCCCGATGCCCTGGCCCGCGTCATCTCGCGCAGTTGCGCGATCAAGGCGGCCGTCGTGAGCGCGGACGAGCTAGAAACGGGAGAACGGGCGATCTTGAATTTCGGCCACACCGCGGGCCACGCCATCGAACAGGCATCCGGTTACGGCCGCTATCTGCACGGGGAGGCCGTCGGCATCGGCATGGCCTATGCCGCGCGCCTGTCGGCGCGGCGGACGGGTCTGCCGGCATCCGATGTGGAGCGCATCGTCCGCCTGATCCGCGCCGCGGAGCTTCCGGTCGCGGCGGACGGGCTCCCGTGGGCGGATGTCCGCGCGGCCATGTCCGTTGACAAGAAGGGCAGCGGGGGCACGCCGCGGTTCGTGCTCGCGCGCGCGATCGGGGATGTCGCGCACGGTGAGCTCGTGCCCGAGCGGGTGATCGAGGAGGCCTGGCATGTCGGCGGTGAATGACGCGATCGCGCGGGAGTATTTCGAGTCGCTGGGCTTCCTGGTCCAGCAGCCCCACAAATATCTCGTGACCGCGCGCGCCAAGCGCCCGGAGGAGGAGATTGATTTCGTGGCGCTCAACCCGGCGGTCGCGGGCGACGGGTCGCCGCCGGACCGGTTGCTGCTGACGGGCGCCGACATGGCGGGCATCCGCCGCGCGGTGGTCAGCGTCCGGGGCTGGCACACCGACCGCATGGGGCCGGCGAAGCTGAGCCTGGCGCCCGAGCTGGTCCGCTTCGCGCAGGAGCCCGCGCTGAGGCGGGTGCGCGCGCGGTTGGGCGAGGGGCCCCTGACGCGCATCCTCTGCCTGCCGGACCTGCCGGCCACCGCGTCGCTGCGCCGGAAGGCGGCGGATCTGCTGCGCGAGAAGGGCGTGGACGGCATCCTGCTGTTCCCGACAATGCTGCGCGAACTGATCCGCGCGATCGAGGTCAACAGGAATTACGAGAAGTCCGATCTGCTGCAAACGCTGAGGATCCTGAAGACCTATGACTTGTTGAGAGATGAGCAACTGGAGTTGTTCCGGCGTCCCTCCCGCGGGTCTCGCCCGACAGCCCGCTCCGACACATGAACCGGCGCGAGGCCTATATCGCCCTGAACATGATTGACACGCTGGGCCCGGTCCGGGTGCGCAACCTGGCGCAAGCCCTCGGCTCGCCGGAGGCGATCTTCGAGGCCCCGGAGGACGCCCTGCGCACGGCGGAGGGCATCGGCGCGGAGGTCGCGCGCGGCATTCTGAACCAGCGCGGGCAGGTGGATCCGGCGGAGGAGGAGACGAAGGCGCGCCGTTGCGGCGCCCGTCTGGTCGCGTTGGAGGATCCGGACTATCCGGAGTCGCTGAAGCAAATCTACGATCCGCCGCTGGTGTTGTATGTCCGTGGAACGCTTGAGAAAAAGGACCGGCACGCGATCGCCGTCGTCGGCACCCGCCACGCGACGCACTACGGATTGAGCGTGGCCGACCGCATTTCGTACCAGCTGGCGCGGACCGGATTCACGGTCGTGAGCGGACTCGCGCGGGGCATTGACACCGCCGCACACCGGGCGGCCCTCAAGGGGGAGGGGCGGACGCTGGCCGTCCTCGGCAGCGCGATTGACCGCGTGTATCCGGAAGAAAACGCCGAACTGGCCGACCGGATCGCGGAGCATGGCGCGGTTATCAGCGAGTATACGATGGGGCGCGAACCGGACCGCACGACCTTTCCCTACCGGAACCGCGTTGTCAGCGGGTTATGCCTGGGCATCGTGGTGGTCGAGGCGGGGATCAAGAGCGGCGCGGTCATCACGGCCACCGAAGCGCTGGAGCAGGGGCGCAGCGTGTTCGCCGTCCCGGGGCGGGTGGATACCCCATCCGCCCGGGGCACGCACATGCTCATCAAGCAGGGCGCGCGCCTCTGCGAGGGGGTGGACGACATCCTGCAGGAGTTCGAGCTGCTGATCCCCGAGGCGCGCACCCGGGCCGCCGCCGCGATGCCGAGGCGGCCCGACGTCCCGTTGACCCCGGCGGAACAGGCCCTCGTGCGCGTCTTGTGGAAGGGCGCCCTGGACGTGGACAGCCTGGCGCGCGAGGCGCAGATCAGTAGCGCCGAATTGAGTTCCCTCATGCTCGGCATGGAAATGAAACGGATCATCCGGATACTGCCTGGCCGCGTGGTGGAATTGCGGGAGGATATCGCGCCCGGCGGATGAACCCGGGACGAAACGGTTGACATCGGCACGCCTTTGGGGTTTTCAATCTCCGCGCATGAAGAACCTGGTCATTGTCGAATCGCCCGCCAAGGCGAAGACCATCAACAAGATTCTCGGGAACGACTATGTCGTCCGGGCCTCCATGGGTCACGTGCGCGACCTACCGGAGCGGGAACTGGGCGTTGACGTCGAGCGCCATTTCAAACCCAAGTACGTGGCCATCAAGACCCGCGAAAAGGTCCTGAAGGAACTCAAGGGGCTCGCGCGCGACGCGGACACGATCTTCCTGGCGCCCGATCCCGACCGGGAGGGGGAGGCGATCGCCTGGCACCTCAGGGAGGCCCTGGCGGACAAGAAGGCGGAAAAAACCTTCGTACGCGTCACCTACAACGAAATCACCGCGCCCGCGATCCGCAAGGCCTTCGCGGAACCGCGCGAACTGGACCAGCCCAAGGTGGATTCCCAGCAGGCGCGCCGGATCCTCGACCGGATCGTCGGCTACAAGGTCAGTCCGCTGCTCTGGCGGCGCATCCGCGGCGCCTCGAGCGCCGGGCGCGTTCAATCGGTGGCGCTCCGGCTGGTGTGCGAGCGCGAGCGCGAGATCCTGAATTTCAAGTCGGAGGAGTATTGGATCCTCGGCGCGCGCGTGCGGAAGCTGGTGGACCCGCGCGACCCGTTCGCCATCGTCCTCGCGAAGATCAACGGCGAAAAGGCGGCGATCGCGTCGGCCGGGCAGGCGGAGGCGATCCACCGCGACCTGGAAGGGCGCCCCCTGCGCGTCGCCGCGGTGATCCGCCGCGAGATCAGCCGGCGCGCGCCGCCCGCGTTTATCACGAGCACGCTCCAGCAGGCGGCGTCGAGCCGGCTCGGGTTCACGCCGAAGCGCACGATGCAACTGGCCCAGAAACTATACGAGGGAAAGGATTTCGGCGACGGCCCGGTCGGGCTCATCACCTATATGCGCACCGATTCGGTGGCCCTCTCGCCCGTCGCCATCCAGTCTGTTCGCGAATTCATCGCGACGACGTTCGGGCGGGAATTTGTTCCGGAACAACCGAATTTCTACCGCGTTAAGGCCGATGCGCAGGCCGCGCACGAGGCGATCCGGCCGACGGATGTCTCCAAGACGCCGGACCACCTGTCCGCCCACCTGGACCCCGACGAGTTCCGGTTGTACCGGTTGATCTGGGAGCGCTTTGTGGCCTGCCAGATGGCCGCCGCGCGGATCGCCCAGCGCACCGCCGAAATCGAGGCCGTGCCGCCGGGGGGAAACGCCGCCACCTACCTGTTCCGCGCGACGACCTCCGATGTGCTGTTTCCCGGATACATGCGCGTGGCGGGCATCGAGGAGGAGCGAAAGGCGGAGCGCAAGAAAGATGAGGAGGAGGACGAGGAGCCCGAGACGAAGATGCCCCCGCTCGATGAAGGGGAGGGGCTGGAGAAGCTGGAGTGGACGGGCGATCGGAAGGAAACGCAACCTCCTCCGCGTTTTTCGGAGGCGTCCCTGGTCAAGGCCCTGGAGGAAAACGGCGTCGGCCGCCCGAGCACCTATGCGGCCACGATCGCCACCATCATGGACCGCCACTATGTCGAAAAAGACAAGCGGACCCTGAAGCCGACGCGCGTGGGATTCGAGGTGAACGATTTCCTCGTGCAGCACCTGCCGGCCCTGTTCGACATCCAATTCACCGCCCGGATGGAGGAACAACTGGACGAAATCGAGGCCGGAAAGATCACCTGGGTCCGGATGCTTGAGGATTTCTACGGCCCGTTCCGCACATGGGTCGAAACCGCAAAAGGGCCTCCCGCCGACCCCGGCCAGGTGCGGGGACTGCTCGACATGCTCGGGATCGTCCGCGAATGGTCGGCGCCGACCCGGCGAGGGAAACGGACCTACAGCGATGAAGCCTTCGCCGTTTCCGTCGGGGAACAGATGGAGTCCGGCGAAAAACCCATTTCGCAGCGGCAGGTGGAGGCCCTGATCAAACTCGCGGTGCGCTACCGGGAGCAGATCCCGGAATTCCCGCGGCGGGCCGCGGAACTGGGCATCGAGCAACGCGTGGCCGAGGAGCTGCGGGCCGCGCAGCCGCCGGATGAGAACATGCGCGAGAAGATCGGCCGGCTCATTCCCGTCCCCTTCGATCCGCCCCGCGAGGTGCGCAAGCGCGTCTACGACGACCGCAAGTTTTTCGAGTCGCTTCGCGCGCAGGTCGAATCGGGTCGCCGCCTGTCGGCCAGCCAGGAGCACCACCTCGACCGTTTGCTGTTGAAATACGGCGGCCATATTGCCGGGTTCGAGCAGGACGCGGCCCGCTGGGGGCTTCAGTCCGACGCCGCCCCGGCGGACCCGCACATCGCCCCGATGCTGGCGTTGGCGTCCGGCATCCGCGAGTGGAAGCCCCCGGTCCAGCGGGGCAAGCGCGCATGGGACGACCGCGAATTCGCGGAATCGCTCGCCCGGCAGTTCGAGGGCAAGAAAACCCTGTCGCCCCGCCAGGTGCTTGCGTTGAAGAAGTTGCTCCGCCGGTATTCGCCCCAGATCCCGGGGTATGAGGAGCGGGCCTCCGAACTCGGATTGTTGCCGCGCGCCGAGCGGCGGCCGGCCGCCCCGCGCGATGAGTGATGCCGGGCGAGGGGTGGCCGACGACCCGGCGCTCGTCGAGTTCATGCGCTACCTGGAGGCCGAGCGGAACGCCTCCGTTCACACGCGCGCCAATTATCTGATGGACATCAACCAGTTCATCCGGCAGCAGTGGGGCGAACAGGCGCGTCCGCCGCATCGTTGGATCGAGGTGGACCGCTTCGCCGGGCGCCGCTTTCTCGCCGGCTTCCAGAAGGGCGGATGTGCCCCCGCCACGGCGCGCAGGAAATTGTCGTCCATGCGCTCGTTTTTCCGCTTCCTCATGCGCGAGGAGCAGGTGAAGGGAAATCCCTTCGCCGGTCTGATCCTCCCGCGGCGCGTCCGCAAGCTGCCGGCGGTGCTGACCGTGGAGGAGGTCGGCCGGCTGCTGGCCGCCCCGCTCGCCGCGGAGCCGGGCCCCGGGGCCGCGCCCTTTCACGCCTGCGCGGCGCTGCGGGATGCCGCGATCCTCGAATTGATCTACAGCACGGGCATGCGGCTCGCCGAGGTCACGTCGCTGCGGGAGGATCAGATTGACCTGCTCGGGGGCTCGATCCGCGTCAGGGGGAAAGGGAAGAAGGAGCGGTTGTGCCCGATGGGCAATCCCGCCGCGCGCGCCTTGCGCGCGTATCTCGATGCCCGCGAGCGCCACCTGCTGGATTCCGGCGTCTCGCGCAAGGGCGTCCCGTTGTTCCTTAATAAGGCCGGGGGCGCGCTGACGCCGAGGTCCGTCGAGCGGATGATGAAGAAATATCTGCGCGGCGCCGGGCTGAACGCCGAGCATTCGCCGCATGCCTTGCGGCACAGTTTTGCCACGCATCTGCTGGACGCCGGGGCGGACTTGCGCGCCGTCCAGGAGCTCTTGGGCCACGCGAGCCTGTCCACCACGCAAATCTATACCCATGTCTCTATCGAACGCCTGAAAGAGGTTTACGAGCGCGCCCATCCCCGGGCCCGCCTGTAGACGCCATGGCGCGCCCGTTTCACCCGCCGGCGGCGCCGGACCGCCGGCCTCGTTCCCCATCCTGATGTCCGTCCGCCGCGCCATGCGATCCCACCGGACGCGCACCGCGAGTGCCGGAGGCTCCCCGCGGCCCGGCGCCCCGGCAAGCCCTGTAGGGCGCTCTGATTGATATCTGCAAGTTGTTGATGTAGAGGGAGCCGTATTTA
>CAYMCD010000082.1:0-14264 GCA_964388845.1 uncultured Verrucomicrobiota bacterium | reverse complement strand
GCACGCGGCGACCAGCCGCGCGCCGGGATCCGAAACGGCGGGCATGCCGGAATCGCTCACCAGCGCGATCGCCTCGCCCGCCCGGAGCCGCGCGACGATCTCCTCCGCGCGCGCGGCCTCGTTGTACTTGTGGTAGCTCAACATCGGCGTGCGCACCCCGTGCCGATCCAGCAGCTTGCGCGTCTGCCGCGTGTCCTCCGCCAGGATCAGCGATGCGTCGCGCAGCGTCTCCAGCGCGCGCAGGGTGATGTCCTGCAGGTGCCCGATCGGCGTGCCGACAAGGTGGAGGCCGGGACTCAACATCCGAAATCCGGATTTCGCGACACGGCATTCCTATTGGCCGACCCATTGCGCCGCGTAGCGCACGAGCTGGGTCGCGTTGGCGAGCCCGAGCTTTTCCTTGATGTGGGCGCGGTAGGTCTCGATCGTCTTGATGCTGAGGTGCAGCAGCGCGGCGATCTCCCGCGTGCCGTGGCCCTGGCCGATCAGGCGGAACACCTCGAGCTCGCGGTCGCTCAACTGGCGGACGGGCGATTCGTCGGCCGGCGCGCCGCGCCCGGTCACCTCGTGCAGGATGTTCTGGCCGACTTTTTCGCTCAAATAGATTTCGCCCTTCAAGACCTTGCGGACGGCGGCGCATATCTTGTCCGACACCTCCGCCTTCATCAGGTAGCCGTGCGCGCCGGCGCGCAGCACGCGCTCGGCGTAGAGGTTTTCGTCGTGCATGGACAGCACGAGGATCGGCATCTTTTCGTCCTGGGCGCGGATCCACTTCGTCAGCTCGAGCCCGTCGGTGCCCTTCAGCGAGATGTCCACGATGGCCATGTCGGGCTTGTGTTTCTGGAGGGCCTGCAACGCCTCGCCCGCGGATTCGGCCTCCGCGCAGACGCGCAGGTCCGGCTCGAGTTCCAGCAGGTGTTTGATGCCCTGGCGCACCACCGGATGGTCGTCCACCACGAGGATGCGTTTTGGGGCGGGCGCCGGCTCCCGCTTGGATGCGACGATTTTCATGACGCTGTGCCCGGGGCGGGGCCGATTTGCCAGATGAGGCGCACCACCGTCCCGCGCGATTTTCCTTTTTGGATGTCGAGCGAAGCGCCCAGAACGCCGGCCCGCCGCCGCATGATGGTAATGCCCATGCCCGGCATGGCTTTGCGCAGGCGTATGCCCCGGCCGTCGTCCTCGACCTCCATGTGGAACAGCGTAGCCGAACGGACGATCCGGATACAAATCTGTTTTGCCCCGCCGTGCCGCACGGCGTTGTGCAGCGCCTCCTGCGCGATCCGGTAGACGTGCAGCGCCGCCTGCATGTCGAGATCGGGCAGCTCGCCGTTCGCCGCGAGCCGGCAATCAATCCCGTACAGCTGCCGGTGGGTCAGCGCCAGCTCCTCCAGCGCGGCCAGCAGCCCGCGCCGCTCCAGCTCCACGGGATAGAGGCCGTGGGCGTGCCGCCGCATGTCCGCCAGGATGCGCCCGAGCATCGCGGCGATCTCCCCGGCGTCGGACTCGGCCGGGTTCCGGTCGCGGGCGAGCCGGCTCTGCAGGGCCTTGGTCAGCAGCGTCACGCCGGTGAGGTGCTGGCCGAGCCCGTCGTGCAGCTCCTGGCCGAGCCGGCGCCGCTCCTGCTCGCTCACCTGGGCGATCGCCTCCTCGCTCCGCTTCCGCTCGGTGATGTCGCGGATGATCCCGGTGAAGAGGAGGCGCTCGCCCAGGCGGACTTCGCTCACGGCCAGATCCATCGGGAACACGGCGCCGTTCCGGCGGCGTCCCTGCACCTCGCGCCCGATCCCGATCACCCGGGCCTGGCCGGTTTTCAGGTAGCGCCGGATGAAGTCGTCATGCTGCCGGTCCCACGGCGGCGGCATCAACACGCTGACGTTCCTGCCGATGAGTTCCCGGGCCCGGTAGCCGAAAATCCGCTCCGCCGCCGGATTCAGGGATTCGATGAGGCCCCGGTCGTCAATGGTGATGATGCCGTCCACGACCGTGTTGATGATGGCGCTCAGCCGCGCGGCGAGTTCGCGGTCCCGCGCGGGCCGGGTTTTCCCGCGCGCGGTGGGGGTGCGAGCGCTCATGCCCGGCGAATCTACGGGAGCCGGGCGGTACTTGTCCATCCCCGCCGCACTTTCCGGGAACCTGCCGCAACCGATTGTGCTCTAACTCACAGCGCCCCTTCGGGGCGGAGGTGGGACGATGCGTAGAATGCTCATGGTTGGACTTCTGCTGCTGGCCGCCGGCTGCGGGCGGGACAAGATCGAACCCGGCGCACTGGATCGCGCGGCGGGCCGGCCGCTCCCCCCGGGGTCCGCCGTCGTCACCGTCGCCTTGGAACGCGTCCCGGCCCGGGTGGATGTGGTGGGCAGCGTGACGGCCGCCGAGCGGGTCAAGGTCGCCGCCCGGCTTCAGGCCCAGGTCCGCGAGGTGCGGGCATCGGCCGGGCAGCGGGTCGAAAAGGACGATATCCTGCTCGTCCTCGACGATCGTGAAATCCGCGAACAGGTGTCCGCCGCCGAGGCCCAACTGCGCCAGGCCGAGGCGGAGAACAAGCGGACCCGCCGGCTCTTCGAGGCCCGCTCCGCAAGCGAACAGGAACTGACCGCCGCCGACTCGGCCTTCCAGTCCGCCCGGGCGCAGGTGGATCGCGCCCGCGTCCTGCTCTCCTACTCCGTCATCAAGGCCCCGCTCGCCGGCATCGTAATCGAGCGGCATGTCGAGGTCGGCGACCTCGCCTCGCCGGGCCAGGAACTGATGGCCCTCTACGACCCGACCCGCATGCGGCTGGAAGCCGCCGTGCCGGTCCGGTTGATCCCGCGCCTCGCGCTGGGCGAGCGGGTGGAGGTGTCCATCGAACACCCCGCGGTGACCGTGCCGGGCGCGGTCGCCGAAATCGTCGGCGAAATTGACCCGCGCAGCCGCACGCAGGTGGCGCGCGTGAACATGGAGCGACCCGAGGCGGATCTGCTCCCCGGCGCGTTCGGCCGTCTCTGGGTGGCGACCGGCCTGCGCGATGCGCTGTATGCGCCGGCCGCCGCGGTGCGGCGGGTCGGCCAGCTGGAGTTCGTGGGCCTCGCGCGCGACGGCCGCGTGCTGGATCGCCTCGTGCGGACCGGCCCCGGGCGGGACGGCCGCGTCGAAATCCTCTCCGGCCTGGCCCCCGGAGACACCCTCGTCGCGGAGGCGCCATGACCGGCGGCGCGTCGTCCGGCCTCGGCCGGCTGATCGAATCGTTCCTCCGCGGGAACCTCGCGATCCTGCTGATGCTCGTCGCCCTCGCGGCAGGCGGCGTCGCGCTGGTCGCGACGCCGCGCGAGGAGGAGCCGCAGATCGTCGTCCCGCTCGCCGACGTGTTCGTGCAGTACCCCGGCGGGAGCGCCGGGGAGGTGGAGCGCCTGGTGGCGTCGCGCCTCGAGCGATTGCTCTACCAGATTGACGGCGTCGAATACGTCTACTCGATGTCCATGCCGGGCCAGGCCGTCGTCACGGTCCGTTTCTTCGTCGGCGAGGACCGCGAGGCGAGCCTGATCAAGCTCTACAACAAGGTGTTCCAGAACGTGGACAAGGCCACGCCCGGCATCGCCGGCTGGGTCATCAAGCCGGTCGAGGTGGACGACGTCCCGATCGTGAGCGTGGCGCTGACCAGCGCCCGCTACGACACGCACGAGTTGTACCGCGTGGCCGAGGAGGTCGTCGCGCGCCTCCAGCACATCCCGGACACCGCCGCGATAGGGATCCACGGGGGCCAGCGCCGCGCGGTGACCGTCCAGCTCGACGCCGACCGCCTCGCGGCCTACCACCTTTCGCCCGGCGAGGTCGCCGCCGCGATCCGCGCGTCGAACGCGCAGGTGGAGGGCGGCGCCTTCGAGCAGGCCAACGCCTCCGTCCGCGTCAGCGCGGGGCCATTCCTGCGCGACGCGCGCGAGGTGGCGGACCTCCTCGTCGCGCTGCACGGCGGGCGGCCCGTCTATCTCCGCGATGTGGCGGAGATCCGCGACGGGCCGGAGGAACTGACGACCTATTCGCGCTTCGGCTACGGACCCGCCGCGGCCGAAATCTTGAATCTGAAATCCGAAATCCCCTCCGCCCATCCCGCCGTCACCATCGCCGTCGCGAAGAAGAAGGGCAGCAACGCGGTCAGGGTCGCGGCGGCCGTCGAGCGCGCGGCGCGCGAATTGCGGGGGGTCATCATTCCGGACGAGGTGGAGATCGTCGTCACCCGCGACTACGGCCGGACCGCCGACGAGAAGGTCAACAACCTGGTGATGAGCCTGGGCGAGGCGGTCGTCACGGTCATCGTCCTCATCGCGCTGGTGATGAACTGGCGCGTCGGCCTGATCGTCGCGCTCGCGGTGCCGATCACCTACGCGCTCACGCTGCTGGTCAACTACCTCGCCGGCTACACGATCAACCGCGTCACGCTCTTCGCGCTGATCCTGGCGCTCGGCCTGCTGGTGGACGACCCGATCGTCGCCGTGGAGAACATCTACCGCCACCTGCGCCTCGGCAGGCAGCCCCGCCTCGACGCGATCCAGACCGCGATGAACGAGGTCATGCCGCCGCTGATCCTCGCCACGCTATCGGTGATGGTCGCGTTCGTGCCGATGTTCTTCATCAGCGGGATGATGGGCCCGTACATGCGGCCCATGGCCCTCAACGTCCCGCTGGCGATGCTCAGTTCGATGATCGTCTCGCTGATGATCACGCCGTGGGTCTCCAGCGTGTTGTTGAAGAACGCGAAATTCAAGGTCCGGGCGAACGAGGAAAATGTCGCGGATTCCCGCGTCTATCGCCTCTACGCGCGGATCGTCCGTCCGTTCATCGAGTCGCGGGCGAGGGCGCGCCGCCTGCTGTGGGTCACCGGCGGCCTGTTCGCCGGCGCGGTCGCGATGGCGCTGTGGCTCGTCCCGCTGAAGATGCTGCCGTTTGACAACAAGAACGAACTCCAGCTGGTCGTGGATCTGCCCGAGGGCACCCCGCTCGAAACGACCGATGCCGTCGTCCGCGACCTGGAGGATTTCCTCCGGACCGTGCCCGAGGTGCGCGACTTCACCTCGCTCGCCGGGGCCGCGTCGCCGATGGATTTCAACGGGCTCGTCCGCCACTACTACCTGCGGCAGGGCCCGCATGTCGCGGATCTCCGCGTCAACCTCGCGCACCGCAAGCGGCGCGAAATGAACAGCCACGCCATCGCGCTGCGCATCCGGCCCGGCGTGGAGCGGATCGCCGCGGCGTGGAACGCGTCGGTCAAGATCGTCGAGGTCCCGCCCGGCCCGCCGGTCCTCGCGACGATCGTCGCCGAAATCCGCGGGCGGCCGCACCACCGCTACGAGGACCTCATCGCCGCCGCCGGAACGGTGAAGGCGCGGATGCGCGCCGAGCGCGGCGTCGTCGAGGTGGATGACTACGTCGAGGCCGACCAGCGGAAGCTCGTCTACCGGCTCGATCGCGACAAAGCCGCGCGCAACGGCGTTTCGACCGAGGACGCGGCGCACACCCTCCGCATGGCGCTCGCGGGCGCGGAGGTCGGCGCGCTGCACGCCCCCGGCGAACAGAACGAGACGGTCCTCCGCCTCCAGGTGCCGCGCGCGCAGCGGTCGGATGCCGAGCGCCTGAAGACCATCCCGGTCAAAGGCCGCGGCGGCGACCTGGTCCAGCTCGGCGAAATCGGCGCGTTTGAGGAGACCCTCGAGGACAAGACGATCTTCCACAAGAACCTCGAGCGCGTCGTGTATGTCACCGCCGACACCGCCGGGCGCGGCCCGGCCTACCCGGTCCTCGCGCTGCAGCGGCACTTCAAGCGGAATCCGCTCCCCGCCGGGATCCGCGCCGACTGGGGTGGGGAGGGCGAGTGGAAAATCACCGTGGATGTGTTCCGCGATCTCGGCATCGCGTTCGCCGCGGCCCTGCTCGGCATCTATGTGCTGCTCGTGTACGAGACCCGCTCCTACGCCCTGCCCGGCGTGATCATGCTGTCCATCCCGCTCACGATGATCGGCATCATGCCGGGTTTCTGGATCCTGAACCTGCTGGTGAACCGGCCGGTCGCGGGCTACCCCGATCCGGTCTTCTTCACCGCGACCGCGATGATCGGGATGATCGCGCTTGCCGGCATCGTTGTCCGGAACGGCATCATCCTGATTGATTTCGTCCGCCTGCAGGTCGAGCGCGGCCGCCCGTTGCGGGAGGCCATCCTCGAATCCGGCGCCGTGCGTCTGCGCCCGATCGTGCTGACCGCGGGCACCACGCTGCTCGGCGCGTGGCCCATCACGCTCGACCCGATCTTCAGCGGGCTCGCCTGGTCGCTGATCTTCGGGCTGTTCGTCTCGACCGGGTTCACGCTCGTCGTCATCCCGGTCGTCTATCACCTCATCTACGGACCCCGGACCCCGGAGACCCTGTCATGAAAATGCTCGTCGTGATCGGACCGCGAGGCCGCGAGCGCGAAATCCGCGAGGCCCTCGCCCGGCACGGCGCGCGCGCGTTCACGGAGGTGCCCGACGTCCTCGGCGCGGGCGCGACCGGCGCCCATCTCGATACGCAGGCCTTCCCCGGCCGCCAGACGCTTGTCTTCAGCGTGCTGAAGGACGCCCAACTCGCCTCGGCGCTGGAGAGCCTGACGGCGGTGAAGGACGCGCTGGTCGCCGACGAGCGGCTGCACGTGTTCGGATTGCCCGCGGAGGTCCTGCTGTGAATCCCCCGCGGTGCCGTTGATCCGGCGCGGCCCGTCTTCAGCGGGCGCCCGGACGATGGACGGCGATCCATACGCGCTCCTTGCCGCCGTAGGAGAATCGGCCCGAGGCATGGTCCGGGCCGATGGCGGCCTCGATCTCGGGCAGCCGGGCCGGGTCCGCGACGACCAGGTTCCGGGGCTGCGCGTCGAGCAGCTCGCGCAATTCGACTCCGTTGTCCGCCATGCGGCCCGGGCGGCGCGCGTAGAGCGAGATGATTTCGCCCTGCATCCTGTAAAACACGATGTGCTCGCCGGCCTCCAGGATGTCGTCGGCCACGGGAACGATTTCGTCCGGCGTTTTCGCGTCGTTGAACGCGGGCGCGACCAGCGCGCCGATCGAGGCGAACGCGGCCAGCATCGCCAGGGCGAGCCCCGCCAGGGCGCGCGGTGGAAACGACGGGCGGGCGCGGATCGTCCACCACGCGCCCGCGAGGAGCGCGGCGGCGGGGAGCGCGGTCGTCCAGAAGGGTGGGCCGACCTCCGGAATGAACGGGACGGCCAGCAGGCCCGCGGCCAGGACGCCCGACAGGAGGCCCATGGCCACGCGCGCCGCCGACAGCCAGGGCGCCGGGACCGCCGCCCACGCGGGAATGGAGGCCGCCACCAGCAGGGCCGCCGCGGGGTGCGCCGGCAGGATATAGAGGTTGCGTTTGCTGCGGCTGAGGCTGAACAACGCGATGACGCAGACGATCCAGGCCAGCAACCGCGCGCGACCGCGTCGGGTTTCCGCGTCGCGCCCGAGCGCGCGCCAGGCGACCGGCAGGAGCACCGTCCAGGGCAGGAAATCCAGCGGGAAATACAGCAGGAAATAGTGCCACGGCTGCAGATGGTCAAACGCGCCCGCGGCGCGCCCCACGTTTTGTTTGAAGAGCAGCTCGCCGAGGTACTCGGACGGCGCGCCGGACCACCAGGCGGCAAGCAGCCAGGCGCCTGGAAACAGGAGGGCAAGGGGCGGGCCCCACAACCAGTGCCGGGCGCGGAGCCGGGCGCGTTCGCCCGCGGCCCAGGAGGACGCCGCGTACACCGCGAGGGGTGTGACCAGCCCGACCGGACCCTTCGCGAGCAGCGCCAGCCCGAAGCACGCGTAGGCGGCGATGAAGGGGCCGGTCCCCGCGATGCCTCCGGGGACGGAGCCCGCCGGGCGGGCGCTCCGCGCGGTGAAGAGAAAATACAGGCCCATCAGTTCCAGCCCGCAAAGCAGCATGTCAATCTGGCCGAACCCGCCCTTGTTCCAGAACAGGAACGAGGACGGCAACAGCAGGGCGACCCACCAGCTCGCCTCCGGGCCATGCCAGCGCGCGGCCAGGCGCGTGATGGCCCACAGCGCCATCAGCGCGCCCAGGAAACTCGGGACGCGGGCGGCGATCCGCTCCGGCGCGCCGGACGCCACCGCGGCGTTGAGCAACCAGAAAAACAACGGCGGTTTATGGGCATAGGGCTCGCCATGCCGGTGCAGGACCAGCGCGTGGCCGCCTTCCCGGGCCTCGCGCGCGACGAGCGCGTAGCGCGCCTCATCCGGCGCCCAGAGGTCGCGGCGGACATATTCGCCGCCCCACACCAGCAGCGCCAGCAGCGGCAGGATCCACCCCGGAATGGGCCGGTCGAATCGCGGCGGACTCATGCGCTCACCAGAGCTGGACCAGGGTGGGAAAGACCCGCGCTTCGCGCAGGCCCTCGGCCAGTTCGAGCACGCCGAGCAGCAGCACAAACCAGAGCGCGCTGAACATGGCCTTGCGGAACGCCGCCGGGATAACCGTATAGACGGACGGTTCGCGGAAAGTGAGCCGGGTCGGCCAGAAGCGCGGCACCGCCGCGCAGTAGTCCGCATATCGCGCGCCGTGCCGGGCCAGCAGCCGGATCTCCTCGTTCTGGATGACGGCGGGGTAGTACAGCGCGAACGCCAGCACGATCAGAATCGGGATCGTGAGTGTTTCCGTCGCCAGCCCCACCCCGATCGCGCCCGCCAGGCTGAACAGATAGAGGGGGTTCCGGGTCAGGGCGTAGGGGCCGGCGGTGATCAGGCAATCGGTCTTGTAGCCGCAGATGAACAGCGAACTCCAGAGGCGGCCCATGGTCGCGAGGCCCACCAGCAGGCAGCCGAGCAGGAAGAAGGCGGTGTCGCACGGCGCCGACTGCTCCCACCGGCTCTGTGTGAACAGGGCCAGGGCCAGCAGGGGATAACCCACGCCGCGCGAAATCCGGACCCGCGTGCGCGCCCAGACGGAGCGGAGCGGATCGCGTCCTGCCCCGACCTCGCTCACGGGCAGACCCCCCGCGGGATCTGAATTCGCGGCAGGCCGTGCACGCCGAACCAGCGCGCCACCCGGCGCTGTCTCGCGGGATTTGCCAGCAGGCACGCCACTGTCGCGGCGCGCGCCGCGGAGACCAGGCATCCGGTGCGCGCACCCGCCCAAATACTCATCGCCGCGCGGCCGGCGTCGCGCCGGAACGCCGCGCGCCGGCATCTTTCATACGCGCGCAGGCACGCGGTCGCGGGCTGTCCGCCGCGCAGGATCGCCCGGAGTGACAACGCGAGGTGGGCCGCGTCGAGGAATCCGGCGTTGTGGTCATGCCACACGACGGGGTCCATGTCGTGAGCCGCGCCCCCGCAAAGCACCAGGCGCCCCCTGAAAAACCGGCGCGCCTCCCGGCGGCTCGGGTGGAACAATCCGCCCCGCCACGCGCAAGCGGCCGGCGTCACGCGATGGCCCGCCAGGCGCGCGACGCTTTCTTCGAAAGGCTCGGCGAGGTCCGCCCGATCCCGCCATCCGGTGCGAATGATCCACCGGCGCCGGCCGTCGGGGATCGGGAACGATCCGACCGGGCGTTCGGAGCCGAAAAACAGGTGCGCGGTGTCACCGAGGGACGTGGTGTCGTGGTAATCCGACACCGCGAACATCGGGGCGTACCGCGTTTCCCGCACGCCGATGCGCGCGGCGGCGCGAAGCGCGCTGCGCCGGCCGTCGCATGCGACGACGAAACGGGCGCGAATGGAATCCAGTCGGCCCGCAGCCGGGTTGCGGACGATCAGCCGAGCGCCATCCCGCTCCTGTTCCACATCCACCGCCTCGCGGCCGGCCCACCAGCGAAGGGCCGGCTGGCCGTCCAGCGCCCGGGCCAGCAATTCCTCCGCGCGCGCCTGGGCAATGGCGAGGATGAAAAGGGGACCGTCCCCCGGGCCGGCGACGTTCAGTCGCCCGACAAACGCGCCCGATTCGTGGACGGCGGCATCGCCGATGCGCACGCCGGCGTCGCGAAAGGCGTCCGCCAGCCCGATGGATTCCAGCAGGTCGAGCGAAGGCGGCGCGAGCCCCATGACCATGGCGTTCGGTCGCGGCGCCGCCCGCTTTTCCACCAGGGCGACCCGGAAGCCGTCCCGCGCCAGCAGATGGGCCAGGAGCAGGCCGACCGGTCCCGCGCCCGCGATGGCCACGTCCGCCTCCGCATCGGCCGGCGCGGCGGCGGGGGCCTCGCGCCGGCGCCACGGGCGCGGGCCCGGGAACAACTTGGCGCGCAAGCGACATTGCGTTCTCATGCAAGGTGTACTATTCAACCTTGTGCAGGGTCTCAAACAGTCCCGGCTTACATCTCTGTAAGCCGGCAAATGCCATGGTCCGAATTTTGATGATCGAGGATGACGCGACGCTGCGCTCCGCCCTGCAAAAGGGTTTGTCGGAACAGGGGTTCGACGTGAACGCCTGTCCGGCGCTGGCGCCCGCCACGGCCGCGTGGAAGCGAGGTGGCGTGGATATCGTCCTGCTGGATTTGCATTTGCCGGACGGGAACGGATTGGACTGGTTGCGCGAAATGCGGGCCTCATCGCCCAACACGCCGGTCCTCATCCTGACCGCGCGGGACACGGTGGGGGACCGGGTCCGGGGCCTGGACGGCGGCGCCGATGACTATCTGGTGAAGCCGTTCGCGTTCGCCGAACTGGTGGCGCGGATTCGCGCCCTGCTCCGCCGGCTTGAACCGCCCGCGTCGTCGTTCCGCGTCGGCGATCTCGAACTGGACCTCCTCCAGCGCACCGTGCGGCGCGGGGGCGTGGCCATCGAATGCACCCCGCGCGAATTCGACATCCTGGCCCACCTGGCGCGGCGCGCCGGGCAGCCGGTGTCGCGGGCGGAACTTGCCGAGCAGGTGTGGAAGATCAAGCGGAGAATGACCTCCATGGACAACGTCATAGATGTGCAGATGTCCCGGCTGCGCGATAAAATTGACCGGACGGACGATGCGCGCCTGATCCACACCGTTCGCGGCCTCGGCTTCCTGCTCAAGGAGGCGCCGTGAACATCCCGCTGCGCGCCCGCTACTTCCGGTTGTTGGTGGGCCTGCTGGCCATCGCCTGCGGCGCCTTCCTGCTGCTCTTCGGCCTCTACGAGTGGCGGGAGCATGGGGGGCTCAACCGGGAGGGACTCGAGGAAATCCTGTATTTGCTGGGCCTCATGCTGGTCCTCGCGCCCTTTGTGTTGTGGGCCGCCTGGCAGATCTCCGGACAGTTGCTGCTCCCGCTGCGCGCGGTCCTCGGCACCGCCGAACGCATCCGGGCCGGAAATCTGCGGGAACGCATCCCGACCGACGGCCGATCCGCGGACGAGCTCAAGCGGCTGTCCGACGCGCTCAACGATGCCTTCGATCGCTATGCCGGGGCTGTCACGCGCCTCGATCGGTTCAGCGCGGACGCCTCGCACCAGCTGCGGACCCCATTGGCCGGCGTCCGGGCGACGGCGGAGGTGTGCCTCCAGCGGGTGCGCACACCCGAGGAATATCGCGATGCGCTCGGCAAGATTCTCGAGGAGGTGGACCGCCTGCGGGTGCTGGTGGAGCAGCTGCTGGAGCTGGCCCGCCTCGAGCCCGGACTGCTCCAGCAGGCGGAGCGCGTGGATCTGCGCGCCGCGCTGGCGGAGTGGGCGGGCGATATGGCCGCCCTGGCGGAGGCGCGGGGCGTGCGCCTCGAAGGTCCCCCGGCCGGCCCGCCCGCGCCGGCGCGCGCACACCCCCGCCTGCTTCGCGAGGCCTTCATGAACGTGCTCAACAATGCGCTGGCCGCGACCCCGGAGGGCGGCGTGGTGCGCTGTTCGGTCGAGGCCCAGCCCGGCGGATGGGCCGGCTGGTCCATCGAGGATTCCGGACCCGGCATTCCACCCGGGGAGCGCGACCGCGTGCGGGACCGGTTCTATCGCGGCCGGAGCGCCGCCGGGCGCGGTTCGGGACTGGGCCTGGCGATCGTGCAGCAGATCGTCGAGCTGCATGGCGGGCGCCTGGAAATCGGCGCGGGCGAATCCCTCGGCGGCGCCCGCCTGTGCATGGTGTGGCCGGCATGAGCGCCCACTCGACGGGCAACACGCGCCGCGAGGATGACATCGCCGTCCTGTTGAAAGGGCAGATGGAGCGCCTCTACCGCGTCGGGCTCGGATTCTGCGGAAATCATGCGGATGCCCAGGATCTCGTGCAGGAGACGCTGATCCGCGCGTACCGGAAATGGGACCAGTTCGAGGGCCGCGCCGACCGCGCCACGTGGCTCTACCGCATCGCCTCGCGCGTGTGCCTGCGCATGCGGCGCCGCCGCGCCGGGCAGCCGGCGCGTATCGAATCACTCGACTCGGATCCCGCCTTTGCCGAGAAAACCATGGTGGACCTCGATGCCCTGGCGCGCCGGGAGGAGGCCGAACGCGGCGAATCGGAGTTGATGCCGCGCCTCCAGACTTCAATCTCCGCCCTGCCCGCGGAGTTCCGGGTCGTCCTCGTCCTCAAGGAAATCGCGGGGCTTCCGGTTGAGGAGACCGCCCGCATCCTGGGGCTCAAGCCCCAGACGGTGAAGACGCGCCTGCACCGCGCGCGCATGCGCCTGCGCAGGGGCCTCGCCGCCCGCCTGCCGCACAAACCGGGCAGCGCCCCGGCCTACGCGAAACAGGTCTGCCTCGACTTGCTCCGCGCCAAGCAGGAGGCGCTCGACCGCGGCGTGCGGTTCCCCGTCCAGGAGTCGCTCATCTGCGAGCGCTGCCAGTCCGTCTTCGCCACGCTTGACCTCGCCCGCGATCTTTGTGGCCGGATCGGCGCCGGCCCGATGCCCGACGAGATCCGCCGGCTGCTCGCCGCACCGCCCGAAATTCTTTACTGAAACCGGGAACCTGCCCGCCCCGGTTTGGCTCCAATCCACGGAAGGAGCCGCCCATGGACAACGACAAACAGGTGCTGGAACTGGACGATTCGACGTTCGACAATGCGGTCCGAAGCGGGGTTGCGCTGGTAGATTTCTGGGCGCCGTGGTGCGGGCCATGCCAAATGCAGGCCCCCATCCTGGAGCGCGTCGCCTCGGCCATCGGCGGCCGCGCGGCCGTGGTCAAACTCAATGTGGACCGGGCCCCTCTCGTTTCGGCGCGGTATGGAATCCGCTCGATCCCGACGCTCGCGGTTTTCAAGGAGGGCGAGCCGGTCGGCGCCTTCCTCGGCGTGCAGAACGAGCAAACGCTCGTGGAAACTTTGGAGCGCGTATTGACGGACGAGCCGCCGCATGCGGCGGCGGGAGGTGCAACATGACGGTGGAACGCGGCGTGCGTGTGCTGGCCGGGAGCTTCGTGCTGATCAGCCTGGCGCTCGGCCTGAAGGTCAGCCCCTGGTGGTTTGCGTTCACCGCCTTTGTGGGCGTGAACCTCATCCAGTCCGCCTTCACGGGGTTCTGCCCGGCGGCGGGCCTCCTCAAAAAGCTCGGATTCAAGCCCGGCTCCTGCGGTTGAATTCCGCGTCCCGCGGGTCCCCCCCCAGGCGAAGACCCACCCCGGCCTTTCGCCTTCGCTGAAGCTTCGGCGGACAAGTCGGCCACCCCTCCAGTGGAGGGGATTGCCACTTCTCACAAGGTCCCCTCCTTGGAGGGGATTTAGGGATGGGTTTCTCCTCCCCACGCGCTATTCTCCGCGCATGAGCACGATCATCGTACATGTCCACGTACAGGTGAAGCCCGACGGCGTTGAGGCCTTCAAATCCGCGACCCTGGCGAACGCGCGGGCGAGCCGCCGGGAACCCGGCGTCGCGCGCTTCGACTGCCTTCAGCAGGCGGACGATCCCGCGCGCTTCCTGTTGATCGAGGAGTACAAGACGCCCGACGCCCCGGCGGCGCACAAGGCCACCGCCCACTACGCCGCATGGCGCGACGCCGTCGCCCCGCTCATGGCCGCCGACCGGCGCAGCGTGAAGTATGTGGAACTGGCATAAATGTCGAACGACGGAATCCGAATGACGAACGGGCGGCCCCTTCGCCCCTCGTCATTCCGCATCCGTCGTTTTCCGCCCCCATGACGTTCGAATTCGCCACCGCCACGCAGATCGTCTTCGGCCCGGGCCGCGCGACCGGGCTGTCGAAACACGCGGCGTCGTTGATGACGCGTCCCGTGCTGGTCCTCGGCGCGTCCCGCCGGTTTTCGGACCTGCTGCCCGGCGCGTGCTGCGCCGTGGCCGTCGCCGGGGAACCGACGTTCGACGCGGTCCGCGCCGCGACGGCCGCCGCGCGCGAGGCCGGCGCGGATGGCGTCGTCGCCAT
>CAYMCD010000081.1:0-14340 GCA_964388845.1 uncultured Verrucomicrobiota bacterium | reverse complement strand
CGGCTCCGGCGCGATCCGGCGCGGGATCGGGTTTATCCGGATCCGCGCGACATCTGGATCTGGGACGAAAAATCCGCGCAGCCGATCAACGCGTGGGCGAGCCGGGAGCGGAACCGCCTCTATCCGGCGTCCAATTACGCGGCGCTTTTTCGCGCCGCGCTGCCGAAGCTGCCGGCCGTTCGCCGCGCGTACCGGGCCCTGCGCGAGGAGGCCTTCGGCGCGCCGGTGGAGCCGGCGCGGCCGTGGGGGCTCTGCGTCGAACCGCGCGAGGCCTCGTGGGAGCGCGAGCGGGCCTTGATCCCGGCCGGGCGGGGGCTCCCGCTCCTGATCCGGCTGTATGTCCACAAGGGCGCTTCGCACTGGCGCTTCGCGGCCGCGGCGGGCCGGTCGCTCGCGGCCCACGGACACCCCGTCAGCTTCGCGCTTTGCCAGGACCGGCGCGCCGTTCGCGATCCGGCCGTGTGGTCGGCGTTCTGTGCGCGCGTCGTGCCGGAGGTGGCGCCGTGGGTCGAATGGATCGAGGTCGGGCACGCCGTCAACCGTGTCAAATGGGGCGTGTGGGACCTGCGCGAATACCGCCGCCTCGTCGAACCGGTGCGTGAATTAAAGGCGGCCTTTCCGCGGATCCGGTGGATGGGCCCGGCCGGGATTGATTTCGAATACCCCCAGGTCCTCGCCGCGATGGCGCAGATGCCCCGGGACCTTCGGTTCGACGCCCTTTCGCACCACCTCTATGTGGACCGCCGCGGCGCGCCGGAGTTCCGCCAGGGCCGTTTTGCGGCGATCGAAAAATTCGCGCTGGCCCGCGCGCTGGCCCGCGCGTCCGGCCGCTGCGCGGACCGGTTCATCGTTTCGGAAGTGAACTGGCCGCTCTCGGGCACCGGAATATACTCGCCGGTGTGCTCGCCCTACCTCTATCCGGGCCAGGTCGTCGGCGCGCCGAATGTGGACGAGGAGACGTACGCGCGCTTCATGGCGCGGTACCTGTTGCAGGCCTTGTGCAGCGGGCTGGTCGAGCGCGTGTACTGGTGGCGCCTCGCCGCGCGCGGGTTCGGCCTGGTGGACGACGAGGCCGAACCCTGGCGGGCCCGGCCGGCCTACCGCGCGTGGACGCATCTGCTCGACTGCCTCGGCGCGGCCCGGTTCGAGCGCAATCTGCCGGCCGGCGACGGCGCCTTTGCGCACCTGTTCGCCCGGCCGGATGGCGAGCGGGTCGTCGTCGGCTATGCCTGGCGGCCGCCGCGCGCGGGGGATCGGCCCTTCGGCTGGCGCCGCGCGGAAGACCTGTACGGGCGGCCCCTGGAGACGCCGCCGGACGGATGGACGGAGGAACCCGTCTATTTTCGAGGCGTCACCACCTGATCCTCGAGCGGTTCCGTGCGCCACCGCTTGTGAATCCACGTCCACTGGTCCGGGTGCGCGCGGATGATCTCTTCGAGCGCGCTCGTGTAGCGCTGCGTTGCGGCGTGAATGGATTCCTTGTCGCGGTCCGGCGGGGGCTCGATCGGAGGCAGCAGGTGGAATTGGTGCCGGCCATCGGGGCGCCGCAGCATGAAAATCGGCAGGACCGGCGTATTCGTCGCGACGGACAGCAGCGCGAGACCGGGCGTCGTGCAGGCGGGGCGGCCGAAAAAATTGACAAAGATGCCGCGGGGCCTGCGCATGTTCTGGTCGAGGACCAGCGCGACCGTCTCGCGGCGCTTCAGGGCCTTCATGCAGTCGCGCAGCGCATCCACGCGCGGCAGCAGGCTCAACATCAGCGTCGCGCGGGCGGACCGCCAGTAGGCATCAATCGCGCGGTTCTGGATCGGGCGCACCACGACATGAAGCGGCCGCCACATCGGCGTGTAGGCGAGCCCTATCAATTCCCAGTTCCCGATGTGTCCCATCAGGAGGAGCGCGCCGCCGCCGCGCGCGCGGACGGCCTCCAGGTTTTCGCGCCCCACCACGTCCAAGCGGGAGGCGAACTCGCCCGCCCGCCGCCCGGCGAAATGGAGGCTCTCCAGCACCAAGGTGGCCAGGTGCCGGTACATCGCGTCCGCGATCCGTTCCCGCTCCGCGTCGGTCCGCTCCGGCAGGCTCCGCGCCAGGGCCTCCCGGACGATCCGACGGCGGTGCCGCACGACGCGCCCGAGAAACCAGCCGAGCCCCGCGCCGAGACGCCGGATGGCCCCGTAGGGGAGGGCGCTGAAAAGCGCGTGGAAGCCCTTGAGCAGAAGACCTGTCATGCCGCGATGCTGGCGTCTTGCCGTTCCGGTTGTCAAACGACATTGCCGCGCGGAGGTTTGGACAGCGCCCGCGGATCCGCTAAAGTGGATTCATGCGCGTACTGTACATGGTCGGACAGAGCGACCGGCCCGAGGCGTACATCATCGCCGGCCTGGCCGCGCGCGGCCACGCGGTGCGCGTGGTCGCGGACCCCGCCACGCCGTGGCGCGGCCTGTGGCGGGACGCGGGGGCGGCCGTCGAGCCGCTCGTGATCCGCTCCCGTTTTGACGGCGCCGCGCGCGCCATGCTCCGGCGGGAGGTATCGGATTTCGCCCCGGATGTGGTGCACGCGTTCACCAACCGGGGGCTGGCCGCCGCGGTGCCGGCGCTCCGCGGCGCGCCGGCCCGCCTGGTGGCCTACCGGGGCACCACCGGGCACATCAGCCGGTGGGATCCCGCCTCGCGCTGGAGCTACCTGCATCCGCGCGTGGACGCGATCGCCTGTGTCGCCGACGCGGTGCGCGACTACCTGGCCTCCAGGGGCATCCCCCCCGCGAAGCTCGAAACCATACGGAAGGGCCACGATCCCGCGTGGTATGCGGACCTCGCGCCGCCCGCGCGCGGCGAGCTCGGCGTCGCCGGCGAAGCGGTTGTCATTGGCTGCGTGGCGAACGTCCGCAAGGTGAAGGGCGCGGCGGTCCTGCTGCGCGCGATCGCCGCGCTGCCGCCGGCGCCCCCCATCCAGCTCGTGCTGGTCGGCGAGGTGCGGGACCGCGCCGTCCGCGCCCGGCTGCGGCGGCCGGACCTGGCGGGCCGCGTTGTGGCGACCGGGTTCCGGGCCGACGCCCCGCTGCTCGCCCGCGCGTTCGACCTGTTCGCGATGCCGTCGCTCGACCGAGAGGGCCTGCCGAAGGCCGTGGTGGAGGCGATGGCCCAGGGCGTCGCGCCCGTCGTCAGCGACGCGGGCGGGCTGCCGGAACTCGTCGAACACGGGGTGTCGGGCCTCGTGGTCCCCGCGGGCGACGCCGATGCCCTGGCCCGCGCCTTTTCGATGCTGGCCGGGGATGCGGCGCTGCGCGCGCGGCTCGGCGCGGGGGCGCGCGCCCGGATCGCCGGCGCCTTTTCCCTCGGCGCAACCATCGAGGCCGTCGAGGCGCTCTACATCCGCCTGCTCGGCGGCGCCCGGAAGCGGATTTGACAACCGATGCGGGGGCCGTGAAACTGACGGCCGCGTGGCGACTCCCATGGGCATGGACATCTTGGACGACGGCGAACGCATCCGCTACGGGCGGCATCTCCTGCTTCCCGAGGTCGGTCTCGCCGGACAGCTCAAGCTCAAGCGGGCCGGCGTGCTGCTCGTGGGGTTGGGCGGCCTGGGCTCGCCGGTCGCGCTCTATCTGGCGGCGGCCGGCGTGGGACGATTGGGGCTTGTGGATTCCGACGCGGTGGACGCGTCGAATTTGCAGCGCCAGATCCTGTACGGCACGTCGGATGTGGCCCGTCCGAAGGTCGAGGCCGCCCGCGACCGGTTGCGCGACCTGAACCCGGGCGTGGCCGTGGAGATCCACGCGGCGCGATTCTCCGCCGCGAACGCGCTCGAACTCGTGCGCGCGTATGACGTGATCGTGGACGGCGCGGATAATTTTCCGACGCGCTACCTCGTCAACGACGCCTGCGTGCTGGCGGGCAAGCCGAACGTGCACGGTGCGATCCATCGGTTCGAGGGACAGGTGTCGGTTTTCTGGGCCGCGCGCGGCGCGTGTTACCGGTGCCTGTACCCGGAACCGCCCCCGCCGGACGCGGCGGCGTCCTGCGCGGAGGCCGGTGTCCTCGGCGTCCTGCCCGGCATTGTCGGCGGCATCCAGGCGGCCGAAACGGTCAAGCTGATCCTCGGTGCGGGCGACGCGCTGGTCAACCGGCTGTTGTTGTTCGACGCGCTTTCCATGCGCTTCCGCGAACTGCAGATCCGGAAGGACGCGTCCTGTCCGGTGTGCGGCGAGCGGCCCACGATCCTGGCGCCGGTTGACCACGCCGCCGCCTGCGACGCCCGGGCCCCGGTCGCGGCGATCACGCCCGCCGAACTGAAGCGGCGGCTCGACGCCGGGGAGGTCCTGCAACTGGTGGACGTGCGCGAGCCCCGCGAATGCGCAGCCGCCCGGCTTCCGGGCGCGCTGGAAATCCCCCTGGGCGAGGCGGCGGCGCGCCGGGCCGAGCTGGATCCGACCCGGCCCGTGGTTGTTTTCTGCCAGGCCGGCGTGCGGAGCGAGCGCGCGATCCGCGCGCTGCGGTCGTCCGGGTATGCCGGCGTCCTGCTCAATCTGACCGGTGGGCTCCGGGCCTGGTTGCGCGACGGCGCGGGCGGAAAAAACGCTTGTTCCAAAGGGGAAACGGGTTAATATGCACCTCCTTTCGATGAGAAACGCGGCGGCCATTACGACGATCGCGGAGACGGGAGGCTCTTGAGGGGCTCGCGGCGCATCGGATTTGCACCAACCCCTCGGAGACGAGGGGTTTTTTTGTCACCCCGCGCGGAAGCGCGGGCGACCGTCACGGCGCGGCCCGCGGGGCGAGGCCGTATGAATGGACCTGGACGAGGATGGATGTGAGCATGAAAGAAATCGGCGTGGGATTGCTCGGATTCGGCACCGTGGGCGCGGGCGTCGTCGAGGGCTTGCAGCGCAACGCGGACCTCATCGCGCGGCGGATCGGCGTGCGACCGGTGCTGCGGGGCATCGCGGACCTCGATCTGGAACGGGACCGGGGCGTGGCCGTGGATCGCGCCCTGCTCACGCGCGACGCGCGGTCGGTCGTGGAAAATCCGGACATCTACGTCGTCGTCGAGCTGATCGGCGGGGTGGGCATCGCCCGCGAGCTGGTCTCGCGGGCGCTGGAACTCGGCAAGCCGGTGGTCACGGCCAACAAGAAGATGCTCGCGGAATACGGGGCGGACCTTTTCCGCCTCGCCGCCTCGCGCAAGGCGGCGCTGGCCTTCGAGGCGAGCGTGGCCGGCGGCATCCCGATCATCAAGGCGCTGCGCGAGGGCCTCGTCGCGAACCACATCAACGCGGTCTTCGGGATCCTCAACGGGACATGCAACTACATCCTCACCCGCATGGAAGGCGAGGGCCTGGCCTTCGACGATGTTCTGAGGGCGGCCCAGGCGGAGGGGTATGCGGAGGCGGAGCCGAGCCTCGACATTGACGGGCACGACACGGCGCACAAGGCCGCGCTGCTCGCGTCGCTGGCCTACGGATTTCCCGTGCCGATGAAGGCGCTCCAGGTCGAGGGCATCCGCGGGCTGGCCTCCGACGAGATCCGCTATGCGGCGGAGCTCGGCTATCGGATCAAGCTGCTCGGCATCATCAAGCGCGAGCCGGCGGGCGTCAGCGTGCGGGTCCACCCGACGCTGGTGCCCGTGGGGCATATGCTCGCCTCCGTCGGCGGCGTGTTCAACGCCGTGCTGGTGCGGGGCGACATCGTCGGGGACACCTTGTATTACGGGCGCGGGGCGGGCCGGCTCCCGACCGCGAGCGCGGTCCTGGCCGACGTGGCGGATGTCGCCGCGCGGCTCGCGCGGGGCGAGTCCAGCGGAACGCCCGTGCTGCCGCCGGAGGGCGGGTGCCCCGCGCTGGTCCCGGTGGACGACGTGGCGTGCCGCTACTACATGCGCCTTGCGCTGCTGGACCAGCCGGGCGTTCTGGCGCGGGTGGCGACGATCCTCGGCCGGCACCAGATCAGCATCGCGTCCATGATCCAGAAGGAGCAGCGCCGCGAGGGCCACGTGCCGGTGATCGTGCTCACGCACGACGCGATCGAGCGAAACTTCCGGGCGGCCCTGGCGGAAATCAACACGCTTGAGGTGATCGGCGCGCCGGCCGTCACGCTGCGCATCGAGGATTTTGCCTGATCCGGTCCGCCGGGCACGCCGATGAAATCCATTGTCCTGATCTACGAAAACGTCGCCGACCAGCCCCAGCCGGAGCTGGACGGGCGGACGCCGCTGGAAGTGGCGCGCTGCCCCGCCGCCACGCGACTGGTTTCGGAGGGTTGGGGCGGCCATCTCGGCAAGCCGGCCCGCGGGCCGGCCGGGTCGGCCGAATCCGTGCTCGCCCACCTCTGCGGGCTGCCGGCGGCGGCGGACCTCGTCGCGCGGGGTCCGCTGGAGGCCGCCGCGGCCGGGTGCGATCTCGCGGGATACACCCACGCCTATCGCGGGGATCTGGTCACCTCGGACGGGGGCCTGTTGCGCGACGGGCGGCCCGCGCGCTGGACGCTCCAGGAAACGGTCCTGCTCGCGCAATCCATCCAGCAGATGTTCGACCCCGCGCGCGTCCGCCTGCACGCCCATGGGCCCGGCCGCGTGGCCGTGTTGGCGCGCGCCGAGGGCGAAGGGCTCGACGCCGGCCGCGCGCCGTGGCTGCTCGAGGGCGAAGAGGTGGAGAAGCCCGCGGGGCGCTCCTCCGCCCTGATCGGCGAAATGATGGAAAAATCGGCCGAGGTCCTCGCGCGCCAGACCATCAACGACGTGCGGGTGGACCTGGGCGAGAACCCCGCCTCCGTCCTCTGGCTGTGGGGCGGCGGCCCGCTCGCGCGCGTGGCGCCCCCGGCCGCCGGCCGCGTGCGCCTGGTGACGCAGAGCGCCATGGCGGCCGGATTGGCGCGCCTCGCCGGCATGGACGTCGAGCCGCTGCTCGACCCCTGGTCCGCGGCGCAGCCGCACGACGTGGTGGACCCCGACCGCTTCCGCGCGTGGCTGCACGCGTCCGACCGCCTGGTGTTCTACGTCGAGGCGCCGCCCGCGCTGTATCGCGGGGCCGCCCGCGAGAAGGTCCACGTGCTCGAACGCATGGACAAGCTCCTGACCCAGCCGCTGCTCGACCTGTTCAGGCGCGTCAAGGAGCGGCGCTTCCTGCTGGCCGGCGTCGAGGCCGCGGCGCCCGCCGGGGCCGCCGCGCGGATGCCGTGCCTGCTGGCGCTCTGGGGCTCGCACATGGAGCCTGACCGCGTGACGCATTGGGACGAACCGGCGTGCCGGGGCGGCCGCCTGGCGGGTCTCGCGGTCCAGGAAATCGCCCGCCTTTTGACAGGAGAATGAACCATGGGACTGGTTGTGCAGAAATACGGGGGCAGCTCCGTCGCCGACGTGGAGTGCATGCGCCGCGTGGCGCGGCGCATCATCAAGACGCGCGACGCGGGCAATCGCGTCGTGGTCGTGGTCAGCGCCATGGGCGACACGACGGACGACCTGATTGACCTCGCCCGCAAGATCAACCCGGACCCCGACGAGCGCGAGATGGACGCCCTGATGGCGACCGGCGAACAGATTTCGTCGGCGGTACTGACGATGGCGCTCCACCACCTCGGCGCGGAGGCGGTGTCCATGACCGGGCCGCAGGCCGGCATCCATACGGACGAGGTGCACGCCAAGGCGAAGATCCGCGCGCTGAAGCCGAAGCGTCTGCTGGCCCAGCTGAAGAAGAACCGGATCGTCGTGGTCGCGGGCTTCCAGGGCCTGAACCCCAACGAGGATATCGCGACCCTGGGCCGCGGCGGCTCCGACACAACCGCCGTCGCGCTGGCCGCCGCGGTCAAGGCGGACCGCTGCCAGATCCTCAAGGACGTCGAGGGCGTCTACACCGCCAATCCCCGCGTCGTGCCCGATGCGCGGAAGGTGGACGAAATCGCCTATGACGAAATGCTGGAACTGGCGAGCATGGGCGCGGAAGTTCTCCAGTCGCGCGCGGTGGAGTTCGCGAAGAACCACGGCGTGACGCTGGAGGTGCTGTCGAGTTTTGTCGAAAAACCGGGAACATTGGTGCGCGAAGAGGTGAAGAACATGGAAGATATCGTGGTGCGCGGAGTGGCCTCGGACAAGAACCAGGCCAAGGTGACGGTCAAGGGACTGGAGGACAAGCCGGGCGTGGCGGCGATGATGTTCACCCAGCTGGCCCGGAAGAACATCAACGTGGACATGATCGTGCAGAACGTCAGCGAGAAGGGCGAGACGGATATCACCTTCACGGTGCCGCGCGGCGATCTGGCCAAGACCAAGCGGCTCGTCGAGGCGTTCCAGGCGGAGCTGGGCGCCAAGGGCGTGGCCGAGGACGAGGACATCGCGAAGGTCAGCATCGTCGGCGTCGGCATGCGCAGCCACTCCGGCGTCGCGGCCCGGATGTTCGAGGCGCTCGCCCGGCAGAAGATCAACATCGAGATGATCGCGACCTCGGAGATCAAGATCTCCGTCGTGATCCGCAAGGGCGAGGCCGACAACGCCGTGCGGGTGCTGCACAAGGCGTTTGAGCTGGGGAAGAAATAGTAAGAGCCAGGGAAGAAGGCGGAACGGTGGCGGAGTGGAGCGATGGGGTGATGGGCCTCCGCAAGGAACCACTCCAGCGCACCATTGCTCCAATTCTTTTCCGTTCCCAATGAGGAGTTCTTCATGAAACCACGCGTCGAAATCTACGACACGACCCTGCGCGACGGCGCGCAGGGAGAGGGGATTTCGTTTTCGGGGGTCGGCAAGATCCTCGTGGCGAAGCGGCTCGACGAGTTCGGCGTGGACTTCATCGAGGGCGGCTACGCGGCCTCCAATCCGAAGGACATGGAATTCTTCCACGCGATCCGGAAGGAAAACCTCAAGCACGCGAGGGTCGCGGCCTTCGGCAGCACGCGGCGCGCGAATGTGAAAGCGGAGGACGACGCCGGCTGCAAGGCGCTGATCGAGGCCGGCACGCCGGTCTGCACGATCTTCGGCAAGAGCTGGCGCCTGCACGTGAAGGAGGTCCTGCGCACCACGGAAGACGAGAACCGCGCGATGATCGGCGACACGGTGCGTTTCCTGAAGTCGAACGGCAAGGAGGTCATCTACGACGCGGAGCATTTCTTCGACGGCTACAAGGACAGCCGCGACCACGCGTTGTCCACGCTGCGCGCCGCGCACGAGGCCGGCGCGGACCGCCTGGTCCTGTGCGACACGAACGGCGGCACGCTGCCCGGGGAAATCGCCGCGATCGTCGCGGACGCGCAGGCCGTGTTCCCGGGCGCGAAGATGGGCATCCACACGCACAACGACTCCGAGCTCGGCGTCGCCAACTCGCTGGCGGCCGTCGGGGCGGGGGCCCGGCATGTCCAGGGCACGATCAACGGGTTCGGCGAACGCGTCGGCAACGCGAATCTCGTCTCGATCATCCCGAACCTCGTCCTGAAGATGGGCCTTTCCTGCATGCAGCCCCACAGCCTCAAACAGCTCAAGGCGGTTTCGCAGTTTGTGGACGAAATGGCGAATGTGCGGTCGAACACGAAGCAGGCCTTCGTGGGGGACAGCGCGTTCGCGCACAAGGCCGGCATGCACGTGGACGGCGTGCGCAAACTCGCGTCGAGTTTCGAGCACGTTGATCCCGAGTCCGTCGGGAACCAGCGGCGCATCCTGATTTCCGAGTTGTCCGGCGCGAGCAACGTCTTCCTCAAGGCCGTCGAGATGGGCCTGGAGCTGGACAAGAACGCGCCCGAGGTGAAGCAGATCCTGCGCGAACTGGAGGCGCTTGAGAAGAAGGGCTACGCCTTTGAGGCGGCGGAGGCCTCCTTCAAGCTGCTCATCCAGAAGGTGCTCAAGAAGCACAAGCCGTTCTTTGAACAGCAGGGCTACCGCGTGATCGTCGAGAAGCGGCAGAAGGGCGGGGCGAGTTTCGCGGAGGCGACCGTCAAGCTGGCCGTGAAGGGCGAGGTGGAATCCACGGTGGGCGAGGGCGACGGCCCCGTGGACGCGCTCAACGACGCGCTGCGCAAGGCCCTGACCCGCTTCTATCCGGCCATCAAGGACGTTTCGCTGGTGGACTACCAGGTCCGCATCCTCGACCCCGAGGAGGGCACCGGCGCGAAGACCCGCGTGCTGATCGAGTCCACCGACGGCCGGCAGTCATGGGGCACCGTCGGCGTCTCCACGAACCTGATCGAGGCCTCGTGGGAGGCCCTGGTGGACAGCGTGGAGTACAAGCTCTTCCTGCTGGAACAAGGCCGCGTCTGACTGTAAGATCCGGCCGCCCGGTCCGAAGTCGTGCCATGCAACAGGATGCCGTCACCGTGCGGAAAAGCGGAGATCGCGGCCTCGCCGATTTCGGCTGGCTGGTGAGCCGCCACACCTTTTCCTTTGGCGAGTACTACGATCCGGCGCACGTGGGCTTCCGCTCGCTCCGCGTGATCAACGAGGATCGTGTCGCGCCGGGCGGAGGGTTCCCGAACCACCCCCACCGCGACATGGAAATCTTCAGCTATGTGCTGGAGGGATCGCTGGAACACCGGGACAGCATGGGAAATGGGCGCACGTTGAAACCGGGCCAGGTCCAGCTGATGAGCACGGGCCGCGGGGTCACCCACAGCGAGTACAATCCGAGCGCGAAGGCGGGGACCCATTTCCTCCAGATCTGGATCGCGCCCGCCGCGCCGGGTGGAAACCCGGCCTACACGGAGTGGCATCCGAAACGGGAACACGAACGCGCCGCCAAGGTCCTGGTCATTTCGCCCGACGGCCGCGACGGATCGGCGACGATCCGGCAGGACGCCTTTGTGTACCGATTGAAACTTGCGGCGGGCGAATCGGTCGCCCATGATCTGTCCGCCGGGCGCGGGGCCTGGCTCCAGGTGATGCGCGGGATGGTCGCCTGGGGCGGGGCGGAGCTGGAGGCCGGGGATGGCGCGTCCACGGAAACCGCCGGGCGGTTATCGTTGTCCGCGACGGCCGATACGGAAGCCTTGCTGTTGGATCTCAACCAGGAAAAGGAGAAGTCGTCATGAAAGTAGCCGTCAAGATCGCCGGGGTTCTGTTGGGCCTGCTGTTCGTCGTGTTCGGCCTGAATTTCTTCCTGAAGTTCATCCCGATGCCGCCGCCCCCGCCCGCGGACTCGCACGCCGGCATGTTCATGGGCGCCATCTACGGAAGCGGCTTCCTGGCGTTTGTTAAAGTGCTTGAGATCCTGGGCGGCCTGCTGGTCGCGTTGCCGCGAACGCGCCCGCTCGGGCTGCTGATCCTGACGCCGGTCATCGTGAACATCGTGGCCTTCCACGTCTTCATCGCGAAGGCGGGCGTGACCGATCCGCCGGTCCTCGCGGTGACGCTGCTGGCGCTCTTCCTCCTGATAGCGCATCGCCGCGGCGTCGCGGCGCTGCTCGCCGATCGGGGTTGATCGCTTTCCGCCCTCGGGCGGGACCGGGGCGTATAGGTTGTGCTGAAAACCCTCGCGCCGGCGGCGGGCGCGTTGTTCGAGAAGAAGTATGCGACCCGGCTGAGGCGGTCTTGTGCGCGCCGGGGGAAAAAGCGCAAACAAAAGATATCAAAGCAAAAAAGGGATGGAATTATAACAACGCCTCGAATCCTTTGTTTTGGCGGAAGTCTCCGGCGAGATTCGTTTAATCAGAGGCTCGCCGCGCGCGCGGCGCAGGGCGCGCGCGAGTCGGGCGCCGACGTCACCGTGATCGCGCTGCGCGATTTTCCGATGCCGCTGTACGACGGCGATCTGGAGGCCTCGAGCGGGCTGCCCGCCGTGGCGAAGCGGCTCAAGGCGCTTTTTCGCGAGCACCACGGCCTGTTGATTGCGTCCCCGGAATACAACAGCAGTTTTTCCGCCGTGCTGAAGAATACCATCGACTGGATTTCCCGCGCGGAAACGAGGGACGAACCCTCGCTCGTCGCGTTTGCGGGCAAAACGGCCGCGCTGTGCGCGGCCTCGCCGGGCGCGCTGGGCGGCCTGCGCGGTTTGGTGCCGCTTCGGATGCTGCTCGGCAATATCGGGGTGACGGTCCTGCCCGACCAGGTGACGGTAGGCAGCGCGGGCCGGGCCTTTGCCCCGGACGGCAGCCTGATGGACGCCCAATGGGATGCCCGGGTCCGGGCGCTGGGCGTCACGCTGACCCGACACGTCGCGCGCCAGCTGGCCTGAACGCAATCTGCACCACGCCGCCGCGTCAAGGGATCGAGAACCGCTTCTTGAAGTCCGCAATCTCCGCGCGAACCGCGTCGCCCACGCCCAGCTTTTCCGCACGCTCAAAGATGGCGGACAGAACGGCCTTCTCCTTCTCGTCCACCACGCGGTCCTCCAACGCCAGTTTTTCGATAAACGCCAGCTCGCCCGCGTTCAGGGAGTCGTTATCGGCGAAGATCTTGAGGAAGGAATATCCGCGAATGGCAGCCGACTGGGAGCGGGGGGGCGTGTTGTTCATGGGCCGATCCATAGCCGCCGCGCGTTAGGATATGATGAGCGAGCAACGCCTAAATCGTTCCGCGCGCCGTGCGGCTTCGGGATTGCCGTGGCGGGGCCGGCCGGGGTAGATTTATAACCAATGAGACAATTCCCAGTCACAATGGTGGGGCTCATGCTTTGCGCGGCCCTCGCCGGCGGCTGCGCGGTCTCGGAAGGACCCCGGGTCGCCGAATCCGCGCGACTGGGCCGGGCGCCGATCGAGGCGCCGCCCGACGCGCTGATTGACGTCTATTGGAAGTTGATCGAGCTCAACGGCAGGCCGGCGCCCCATGGGTCAGGCGGCAAGGAGGCCCACCTGCTGCTCCAGGTCAACAAGCCCGTCGTACGGGGTTTCGCGGGGTGCAACCGGTTCAGCGGGCGGTATGAACTGGCCGGGAACCGCGTGGCCTTCAGCGAGCTGGTCGCCACCAGGATGGCGTGTGCGGAAGGGATGGAGCTGGAGCGGGAGTATCTCGAAGCCCTGCCCCGCGTCCGGACCTGGGCCCGCGAGGAGGACCGCCTGATCCTCAGCGATGAGGCCGGCGGGGTCGTCGCCCGGTTCATGGCCCGGCCGCTCTGAGTCCGCCCGGGATTTCCAAGCCCTGGAAATCCCCTCTTTTTCGAGTTCCAACCCTTGGGAAAATTCGGTTTCATGGGCCGCCTATGTCCGGATTGCCCAAGCAGTACGACCCGAAAGTCGCCGAGGCGAAGTGGTATGCCTGGTGGCTCCAGCAGAAGTGCTTCCACCGCGACTCCACGCGCGGCGGCGAGCCGTACACCATCGTCATCCCGCCGCCCAACGTGACGGGCATCCTGCACATGGGCCACGCGCTGAACAACGCGATCCAGGATGTGCTCATCCGCTGGCGCCGCATGCAGGGCTACAACGCGGTCTGGGTGCCGGGCACGGACCACGCCGGCATCGCGACGCAGAACGTGGTCGAGCGCGAGCTGAAGAAGGAGGGCCTGCGCCGCCAGGACCTCGGCCGCGAGAAATTTCTCGAGCGCGTGTGGGCGTGGAAGGACCAATACGGCGACACGATTGTGAACCAGCTCAAGGCGCTCGGCGCGTCGTGCGACTGGGATCGCCTGCGGTTCACGATGGACGAGGGCCTCAGCAACGCCGTCAAGGAGGTGTTCATCCGCCTCTACGACAAGGGCCTGATCTATCGCGGCACGTACATCATCAACTGGTGCCCGCGCTGCCAGACGGCGCTGTCCGACGAGGAGAGCGAGCACCGCGACGTGAAGGGCAGGCTCTACCACCTCAAGTATGCGGTCAAGGACCGCCCGGGCGAATTTGTGGTCGTGGCGACGACGCGTCCGGAGACGTTCCTCGGCGACACCGCGGTGGCGGTGAACCCGAAGGACGAGCGCTATACGCACCTCGTGGGCAGGACGCTCGTGCTGCCGGTGCTCGGCCGCGAGATCCCGGTGATCGCCGATGACTTCGTGGCGAAGGAGTTCGGCACCGGCTGCGTGAAGGTCACGCCCGCGCACGATCCGAACGACTACCAGATGGGCCTGCGCCACGATCTGCCGCGGATCAACGTCATGACCGACGACGGGCACATGAACGAAAACGCCGGGCCGTACCAGGGGCTGGAGCGGTTCGCGTGCCGGAAAAAGATCATGGAAGACCTGGAGGCCGCGGGTCTGCTCGCGAAGGTGGAGGAGCATCCGCACGCCGTCGGCCACTGCTACCGCTGTTCCGCCGCGGTCGAACCGCGCCTGTCGCCGCAGTGGTTCGTGAAAATGAAGCCGCTCGCCGAGCCCGGCATCCGGGCCGTGCGCGACGGGAAGATCCGTTTCGTGCCGGACCGCTGGAACAAGGTGTACCTCGAATGGATGGAGAACATCCGCGACTGGTGCATCTCGCGCCAGATCTGGTGGGGCCACC